>NZ_JAAZQW010000016.1:0-59209 GCF_012371415.1 Acinetobacter sp. A3 | reverse complement strand
CTTCGCGCTGATGGTAGTGTGGGGTTACCCATGTGAGAGTAAGTCATCGCCAGCTCATTATTCGAAACACCCTCAACTAACGTTGAGGGTGTTTTTTTATGCCTGAATTAAAATTAAAAAGAATAAAAATAAAGAACACCAAAAAATAAAACCATCAATGGATGGTTTTATAGATAAGCATTTTATTTTGTAATTTTAGCCAACTTCCCGTAGTTGTCGACGTGCATGTTTAAATGCTGTTCTTAAACCTTCTTCTAGTGTTGGATGGTAGAACGGTTTATCTAAAATATCCTCAAGTGTGAGTTCTTCATCAATCATCCAAGCCAATAAGTGCGCCATGTGCTCAGCAGCATCCACAAATAATTCAGCACCTAATAACTTTTGACTTTTATTATCAATATAAACTTCAATAGCACCTTTATTTTTTCCTAGCACCAAGGCGCGACCTTGTTTTTCATAAGAAACAAAGCCTGTTGTAAATGCAATATTTTGATCTTTCAGTTGTTTATAGTTTTGTCCTACAGATGCCATTTCAGGTGAGCTAAACACAATACCCATGGGTGTTAATGTTTTAATATTTTCAATGTTTGGAAAGCTTAAACAATTATGCACGGCTGCACGCCCTTCATGTGCTGCTTCATGTTGAATGGGGGTGTTAGTGTGTGCATCACCCACAATAAAAATAGCATGCCGTCCGAGTTGTTTGGTGTGTGCATCAATTGGGAGCTGTTTGATGTTGTTGAAATTTGTATCAATATTTTCAAGATGAAGCTGATCTAAATAGCTGCGTCTACCCGTGGCAACCAATACATAATCGGCAGTTAAGCTCTGTGTTTGTCCATCTTCTTGATATTCAATTTGCACGCCTTGTTCTGTTCTTTGTAGTTGTGTTGGCAAGGTTTCAAATTTGATATTCAATTCTTGATTAAGTGTATTTTGTGCAATGGTTTGTAGTTCTGGGCTGCTGAGTGAACCAACTTTACGACTACGGGCAAAAATAGTGGTCTCTACCCCTAAGCGTTGCATGGCCTGAGCTAACTCGATTGCGATTACACCACTGCCAATGACGACCAAAGATTGCGGTAAGTTCTCTAATTCAAAGATTTGATCTGATGTGATTAAGCGTTCACCTAAGTTTACTTTCCATGCTTGCTCATAAGCAGGAGTAGAGCCAACTGCAATAATAAAAGCTTTTGCGTGATATTGTTGTCCATTCACTTGAATTGTATGGGCATCAATAAAAGTCGCAAAGCTTGAAACTTTATGGGATGTTTCCCAGCGATCTACATCTTTTTGTGTGGCACGGGTAAAACGATCACGTAATTGACGTACGTGCGTCATGATTTGGGATGTATCAATTTTTGCATCTACCGTGAGTGCAACTTCTTGTGCATGTTGAATGTCGTGCATGCGATTGGCACTAGAGATGAGGACTTTGCTAGGCATACAACCAACACGGGCACAGGTGGTGTCCCATGGACCGTGATTGATGATGAGTAGGTTTTGGGTGTATTTAATTGCTTCTTTATAGGCGCTAATGCCTGCGGTACCTGCACCAATAATAATGAGGTCGTACATGATGGTTACACCTATTTTATTAAATGGTTAACTAATATTTAATTTATAACCTTTAAGTTGAAATAACTACAATTAACAGCCGATATCACGATTTAATTTGTGGTTTGGAAGATTTACATTGAAAGTTTTTGTAATTTTGAGTAAATTCCGTTAAAAGCCGTAAACTATCTTGCGGGTCTGTGGCATTTATAAAAACGATGGGTACGAATATGACATATTTTATTAACTTAAAAAAATTAGGGGTAAAGTCTACAGTATTGGCTTCTTCTATCGCATTGGTTGCGTGTGGTGGTGGTGGAAGTGATGGTTATTACAATACAGACAATAATAGTACTACGAATCCGCCAAATAACGATGGTGGAAATACTTCAACCCGTGACACATCACAGGTGGCAACCAGTTTAACAAGAGTTTTACAGAATGCGAGTGAACAAGAAATTCAACTTGCACCAGATAATTCAAAAGTTTATTTGGCGGTCAAAGCCTTAAATGCTGACAATGGTGGGATTGCCAACAAGAATATTCGCTTATCAATTGCGACAAATAAGTTTGGTGTAAGCAGTGCCAACTCTGTGGTTGCGACAGGTGAAAATGGTGTAGCTGTTTTTGAAATTAATGTTCCTGCATTAACAGAAGCTGAAGGTTCAGTACAATTAACAGCTACTGTTGATGGCACTTCAGTCAGTATTCCATACACTTTAAATATTAAAAAAAGTAGTACGATTCGCAGTGACTTTAGAATCGATGTGACTCAGGGTACAGTATTAATTTTACCAAATGGCAGTGTGGATGTCACTGCGACTGTAACAGATGCTAAGGGTGGTATTAAAGCGAATCAGTCTGTTACTTTAAATATGCCTGAAGCGATGCGCGGTAAATTTATTATCACTAATGGCGCAGCAACTCAACAAACAAATGCTCAGGGTGAGGTGAAATATACACTTAAAGCGAGTAGTAATTTTACATCAGTTGATCTTGCTACTTTTGCAGGTAAGTCTGAAACATTAAGTTTTTTGCTAGTTGATGAACATAAAGCGGAAAAAACCGCAACAGCAGATTTAACATTTAAAGACACAGCTCAGATTGTCTCAACTCTCTCAGTAATTAAGCCAGATCAGGCTGTTGCTGCGAAAAGTACAACACCTGTAAAAATCCAAGTATTAGCAAAGAATGATCAACATGAACCGTTAAGTGGAAAAGAGATTCGTTTGAGCTTTACAAAAAATGAGCTCGCGTATGGCGTTAAACTCAATAATGCGACTGCTAAAACGAATGCACAAGGTATTGCAGAATTTACGATTAGCACGGCCGATGTTACACATCCACTTGCTTTATCCGACACAGGTATTTCGTTAAGCGCAACCTATACAGATGGTATTAACCTTGCTTCTGGTAGTGTTATCGTTGATGTGGTAACAGAAAATGTAAATGCTTCGGATGCCGAAGCTATTCAGCGTTTAGAAATTGCATCCTCATATAAAGTGAATGCAAAAAATGACTCAGTTGCTGTAACTGTTAAGGCAATTAATAATAAAGGCTTAGCAGCAACTAAAGGTAAGGTTAAACTTGACTTAAATGCTGAGGCAACATCAAATGGTGTAACATTGGATGGGGCTGCGGATAAAGACTTGGTGAACGGGTTTGCTACTTTTAATATTAAGACAAATGCCCAAACACCTGCTGCAGTAGAAGCATTGGTAAAAGCAGGAATTAAAGCTAATTTTACGGCTGATAACGGTGTAAGCAATTCAATTGCGATTACAGTTGCTGATGAAGAAGTTGCTGAAGAAGCGACGCGCTATTTAGCTATAGATCCAATCACTTCTTCGACAGATCCAAAACTAGCGGTATTTGATTATACAAAAACTCAAACTTTCACAGTTAAAGTGAAGGCAGTTGGTGTAAACGGTAGTGCACTAATTGGCGAAACTGTGTCTTTGAATATTGCAGGGTCTTTAAGTGATGAACAGTTGCAAGATTTAGGCTTGAGTCATACAGGTCAGTCTTCCAAACAGACCGGTGCAGATGGATATGCAACTTTTACTATTGACTACAAGGCAAATTTATCGCCTGAGCAAGCTGCTTTAGCGATTCAAGGTGTACCGTTAGTTGCGACTTCAGCAAATGGTAAGACACAAACATTGCGTCTGAATTTCAAAGCACCTACAGAACAAGGTGTGATTGATCTTGATCACTTTACAGTTGATATGTTGGGAGATTTGACTTTAACAGTGGGTCAAGAGCAAACATTAACTGTTAATGTCACCGCAAAAGGTACTGATGGCGAATTACTTAAAAATCAGCTGATCAGTATTGGTTTAAATGATGCAGCATTAAATAATGGTGTGAGTTACGTTTCTACGCAAGCTATTCGCACAGATGCAAATGGCCATGCAAAATTTACAATTAAAGTAAAAGCGGGCAATGTAAGTGAACTCACGAATCTAATTGCGAATGGTTTAACGGTAGTCGTGAAATCAACTCGTACAGATGGTTCCGCATTTACTGTTACAAAGAAAGTTGATGTTGCACAACCACCAGTCGTTTTACCAGACTTGGCTAACTTTCTGTTTACTACAATAGAAGATAAGCCATTAGATCCTATTTCTGTTCTCGGTGGTGAGACCCGCGTCAAAATTACAGCAGTGGATGAAAAGGGTAAGCCTATTCCAAATACACCAATTGCAATTGCTTTATCTAGTCTCACTTCTAGTCGTGTGTCATTAAGCAATATACCAACTCAAACGAATAGTGATGGTGAAGCTGAATTTACCGTGACCGTAGCCGAGGGAGAGTATGACCCTAGTTTGATCAAAAATGGCATTATCTTTGCTGTAGTAGGTACAAACTTAAATAATGGTGACCGTTTACAGCAAACAGGTGCAATTAATATTACTGCTCCTGCAAATGCGTTAAACCCACGTTTAACATCAGATGTAAAAACAGTGACAGCTGGGCAAACAGTTAAAGTGTATGCAGCTGTTAAAGATGAAATGGGGATTAATACTGCAGCTGGTACACCAATGCGATTGACTCTGAATCCAGAAGCTATTGCTGCAGGTGTTAAACTGAGTGCTGAGGGAGTGGTAATACAAGGAAATGGTTCAGTGCCAATTGACTTGATTATTCCACAAGGTATTACATCTGCTATTTTAAAATCTATTGTAGTAACAGGAACTATCCGTGATCCACGTGGTAATGAAATTCCGACGAAGCTAAATTTTGCAGTTCAAGATGTAATTAATCCTTATACTTTAACTATTAATTCATCTAAAGATTGGTTAAGCGTTGATGGTGATAAAGCAATTATTACAGTATATGCAAAAAATATTTTAGATGGTAAAGTTGCCGAAAATCAAAATATTACGCTTAAAGTTAAAAAGACGAATAGTACGATTGGACGTAGCGTTGGGATTGTAAATGAGGATGAGGGAGATAATGGCATTGTAGATACTTATACTATTACTACTGATAAAAATGGTAATGGATTCTTTACCTTACTTATTCCAACAGATGCGATGCAAGATGGGAAAGATGCATTAATAGCAAGTGGAATTGAACTAGAAGCAAGTTTAGTCGATCCAATCAATCAAGTAACAACTTCTCAGATATACCGTTTAGGTGTCAATGAGCCTACTAATACTAATCCCCGATATAGTTTACGTATTGCCTCTGTAAAACCTACTTTAGATGTACGCAGTGATAGTACTTCGGTGACAGTCACCTTATTAGATCAAAATGGCGGAGGGGTGGCTAATAAATATGTCACTCTAGGTATTAATAACTTTATAAATAATGGTGCGATCATTGTCGGTGCTTCAGGCTTAACTACTGATGTACATGGTCAGGCAACATTTACTGTAAGAGTGGATGAAACTGCTCGTCATCAAACTTATAAGGCGGCAGATTTTATTAGGGAGGATCTAGAATTATTTGCAAGTTTCTCGGATGCAGAAACAATATCCACCTCTAATGTGACATTAAATGTCTTCAAAATTGATGTGATTCCATCTCCTGATGAAGAGGAACAGCCAGTAGGTCATTTAACATTTGGCCGTTCAGCTGAACTCGAAAAATCAGATGGTAATTATTATACTGAGTCCATGTCTGCACAATTAGTAGATAAAGATGGTAAGGCATTAGCGAATCGTGATGTTACGCTATCAATTAACTTGTTAGGTATTAATAAAGGTACATATACTCCTATTAAAGTAGATGGGAAACCTACACGCCTTAAAGATACTACCGCAAGTTGTTTTGGGGCAAACTTACCGGCTTCTGCACAAATTGCAACGGCATTTGTTTTACCACAAGGTGGAAGTTCTAATGTAATAACTTATAAAACTGATGCTACTGGTAAGTTTGATTTCCGAGTACGTTATTTAAGACAGTACGCTGGATGGCAAACATTAGATCTTAAAGCAGTAGTAAAGATCAATAGTACTCCTATGCAGAATCTTGAATCTACATTGTATTATCCTTTAAGTATACTTAAAGACGATTATGAGTCAGAAGCTGGTCAACCTTTCGATACTAGCCCATATGGAACAAATTTGAATTGTAACTAATAAAAAAAACAGCGCTTCGGCGCTGTTTTTTTATGGGAACTGAAATTTAAAAAATTAAATCGAAGTCCCCACACTCACACCCACAGTCGGCTTCAAATTCATTGAACTACAGCCAACAAAGGTCAAGCTCAGACATAACACGACCAAAATTTTATTCATGAATCAATCCTTGAGATTTAGCCTGATTGAACAAAGTTGCTGAACGAGCACCACTACGACAGACCATTAAAATTGGTTTTGGAAGGTCATTATAATATTTAGCGAATTCAAGAATGTCTGTTTGAGAAATTTTACCGCTATTAACGGGCTGATAAATCACACTGATCTGAGATTTTTCCGCGATATTGCGTAATTCACTGACCTTGACTGCATTGCCCATTTCTTGATCAGGGCGGTTCACAATCACAGATTTAAAACCTTGTCGCATCAACTGTGAAAATTTGGCAGCATTCATCTGACCTGCAACACTGACTTGAGTATTTAAAGCCTGAGCATCGTTTTGAGCGTGACTCAGCGAGATACTGCTGCAGATCAGAATACAGCAAAACACATGTTTGAGGATGTGTTTAGTCATCCAACAAATCCATTTGTTTTGCCAACTGAAATAAGTTGTTAGAACGGTTACCCGTGCGGCAGAACATCAACACAGGTTTTGGCAATTCGTTATAGTGATTGGCAAATGCACGAACATCTAGCTCGGTAATCTGACCTGATACCACAGGTTGATAAACATAATCTATACCTGCAGCACGTGCGGCTTCTTCAATTTGTGCACTGGTGGGCTGTTCAGGACCACCTTCCATATCTGGGCGGTTATTAATAATTGACTTAAAACCTTTCTCAAGCACCTGAGTCACATGCTCAGGACCAATTTGACCTGCAAAACCTACTTGTTCAGACATGGGAAACACTCCATCATTTTATTCATGACAATATGCTTTATGATAGCATTAAGCAGATTCATGAGCTGAATGTTCTGAAATATTTATAACGATGATAACGATAAAATAACGCAATGGAGCGCGTATGCATTCCTACACGGTCGAGCCTTTATATGTCAAAAGCGATCATGAGGTGATTGCTGCAGACTTTTATCGCCCCAAATCTATAGAAAAACCCGCAGTAATTCTAATGGCACATGGACTGGCTGCCTTACGTCATTTTAAATTGGTGCAATATGCGCAGCATTTTGCACAGGCAGGTTATGCCGTGGTGTTGTTTGATTATCGCTATTGGGGTGGAAGCACAGGTCGTCCACGTGAGTTGGTGTCTATTGAAGCGCAGTTAGATGATTGGCGCAGCATGATTTCACATATCGCAGAACGTAAATCTATAGATGCCAAGCGCATGATTTTATGGGGAACATCGCTGAGCGGTGGATATGTACTCAGTTTGGCTTCACGATTACACAATTTGGCTGCGGTGATGGTACAAGTGCCTTTTGTCGATGGTGCGGAAAGTGCCAAGTTGTATCCTTTGCAGCAACTTCCTAAAGCCTTAAAAATCTCCAGTCAGGATTATATGGGTGCAAAGGTGGGTATGTCGCCAAAAACACTGCCTGTGGTGGCGCAAAAGGCGCTGTGCTTTTTACCTACAGCAGACAGTTATGCAGGTTATATGTCCATTGTAAATTCTGATTATTATTGGAGCGGTACCATTCCTGCGCGGGTGTTTTTTCATTTAATCCGTTATCGTCCCATTCAGGAAGTCCGCCAAATCAACATCCCGGTGTTGTTTATTGCCTCACAGCACGACAGTTTGATTCCAATTGAATCTAGTCGTGAAACAGCCACCAATATTGCGCCTTATGTGCAATATGAAGAGTGGGATATGCAACATTTCGATATTTATCATGGTGAATGGTTTAAAAAAACCATTCAGACCCAATTAGAGTTTTTACAGCAACTGTTTGGAGTTCAGTAAATGATTATTGTGTGTCCTGAGTGTGGTGCAAAAAACCGAGTACCTGAAGATAAATTATCTGCCAGCCCTGCGTGTGGACAGTGCCATCAAGCCTTGATTCCGCTTGCGCCAATTGAACTGAATGAACAAAATTTTAGTCATTTTATTCAAAACAGCGATTTACCTATTCTGATTGATCTTTGGGCAGACTGGTGTGGTCCATGCAAGATGATGGCACCACATTTTGCAACGGTGGCTAAGCAAAATCCGCATGTAGTATTTGCAAAAATTGATACAGAAGCCAATCCACGCTTGAGCAGTGCGTTTCATGTGCGCAGTATTCCAACACTGGTACTGATGAATAAAAGTAATGAAATTGCTAGAATAAGCGGTGCGCTACGTGCGACTGAATTACAACAGTGGTTGGATCAGCAGCTTAACGCCCAGTCTTAATGCACTGTTCGTGCTAACTTAATGCAAATGTCCGGAGTGAACGTGTCAGATTCTCATGCAAAACCAGAGGGAGTGCTTTCCCTACAAACAATTGCCATGCCAGCAGATACCAACTGGAGTGGAGATGTCTTTGGAGGCTGGATCGTGTCACAGATGGACTTGGCGGGTGCAATTCATGCCGAGCGCTTTAGTAAAGGGCGCTGTGCCACGATTTCAATTAATCAGATGACTTTTTTAGTGCCTGTGAAAGTGGGCGATGTGATCAGTTGCTATACCAAAATTTTGAAAGTGGGCAATACCTCAATTCAAATGCAAATTGAAGTGTGGGACAGCCATGATGATTCACGTGAAGCCGTGCGTGTTACCGAAGGAGTGTTTACCTTTGTTGCGGTAGATGTCAAAGGTTCAAAACGTCAGATTCCTGAAGAATCCAAACAGAAGTTTTTAGAGGCTCAGGCGAGCCAAGCGTAGTTATTTTTAAGTGACTATAAAAAATCCCAGATCTTTGATCTGGGATTTTTTGCTTTAGAGAATAATCTTAGGCTTGTTTTTGCTTTAAATGTGCTTTAGACACCCAAGCCCACAGCATTTCACACTGAATTGGAACTTCACCAGATTCATCCATGACACTGACATTGACCAGCGTTTCACCTTTGTCGGTGCTGTGCATGAGTTGTTGCTGTTCGGGGCTTAAGGTCGCAATGGCGGTCATAGCACCTTGAGTTGGGCGTTTAAAGTCCACTTTCAGGCTTTTAATCAGCACAATTGCGCTATCTGGTACATTCATAGCCGTTACAAAACCTGTTGCAGTTTCGGCAAGCAGTGCCATTGCACAGGCATGTACTTGCCCAATATGGTTTTGCATGGCTTTGTGATTGGCAATGCTGACCACCACTTGTGATGGAGTCACTTCGTGATAGCGAATTTTTGCACTACCCACCATAGGCACGACACGACCAAAAGCTTGACTTAAAAGGCGGCTTTGAATGCCTTTAGGCAATTTTGATGTTGCTTTGACCAGTTTGTTTAAGCGATTGGTTGGTGTCATGGCATCCCCAAATTAATCTTTAAAGTTATTAAATTGCAATGGCAGACCAAATTGTTGCTCTTTCAAGAACGCCATCACTTGTTGCAAAGTATCGCGTTTCTTGTCGGTTACACGAATTTTGTCACCCTGAATAGAAGATTGCACTTTAATGCCACTGTCTTTAATGGCTTTGTTAATTTTTTTTGCGGTATCTGAGTCAAGACCATCTTTTAGTTTGATCACTTGAATCACATTTTTACCTGATGCCGTCATTTTTTGTGGATCAAGTGCCTGAATGTCGACTTTACGCTTATAGAAGTGATTTTCGAGCATGGTATACACTTGCTCACATTGGAAATCACTTTCAGTGGAGATTTTAATCTCTTTGTTTTTTTCATTGAGTTCGATAGACACATCTTGACCACGAAAATCGAAACGAGTACCAATTTCTTTTTGTGTGTTTTGAACCGCATGATTCACTTCAAAAAGTTCTAATTCAGAAACAATATCGAAAGAAGGCATAATGAAGACCTTTGCAAATGGAAACAATATCTGAGATGCTAGGGATGTTTTCTTCATTTGCCAAGTGTTGTTTACATCAAAGGAGTGCGCAATGATCCGTAAACAAGAAATTACAACATTTGAGTTCCCAGAAAATGCAGTGATCTGGGATGTACGCGATTCAAGTGCTTATGCTGAAGCACACGTGAAAGGGGCAGTAAATCAGCCTATTAGCGATCTTTCAGCAGAGAGCCTCACTCAGGTGTCAGCGGATCAACCGATTTACATTTTATGTGGTGGTGGTAGTAAAGCCCCACGTGCAGCAGAGTTACTTGAGGGTTTTGACAACTCACGTGAATATGTGGTGTTAATGGGTGGTACGCGTGCAGCACGTGATGCTGGCTTAGCATTGGAGCAGGGTGCATAATATTTGCAACTGCAAAAAAGAAGCGCCGAAAGGCGCTTTTTTGTTGGGTGTTGTTTTATCCCTTTTATCTACAACTAAGGGCTAGGCTAAGGGGGGAATATTTTTAAAATATGGTTTTTTGGCTTTCACTTTTTTTTGAAAGCGTGTTACGGCCAGTTTTTGCAGTAAGTTTTTCGGTACAGGGCAGGCTTCGGCTAAAACCTGTGCTGCCAGTATTTCACTGCACAATGGGGCAAATAAAAAACCTTTAGAACCCAGTCCTGCCAAGCTATAGATTTCCTGATCATCATGCATTTTACCCAGTAAAGGGAAGTAGTCCTGACTTTGGGCACGTACAGAAGCACGTCCTTGCCAAGTGTCTACAGGGGCTAAATTTTTGGCATAGGCAGGAAAGACACTGTGGATAAGTTCGTAGTTATGCACATGGTCTTCTGCCAATACATCGCAATCTTCCCGATTTGGATAAAACGATGCACCTAATATGAGCTGCTTAGCATTGAGCTGCATGCAATAACCGCCATAGCTATAGGCTTGTGATAATGGCAAAGCTTGATTGGCATTATTTAACCAGCTGACTTGCCCACGAATGGGTTTAAGTACAGGATAGTTTTCAAAAAAAGCACCGCTTTGCAGGGCAGCACAGACAATAACATGATCAAAACGTCCGAGTTCAGCATCTGTGCTGTGTAAAATCTGCTGTTGCGCTGCAGCTGTAATTTTTTCAATTTGAGCTTGCTGAAACTGAATGAGTGGGTGTGCAAGAATTTCATCATGCAGTTGATGTGGTGAAACCGCACCTGCTTGCAATAAGTTCAAACTGGCAAAATTACTTTGTGGCGTGAATTCTGCAGCGGTGTGCGCTGTTAAAATATCTGGTGGATATTGTGTGGCTAAATCTAGTAATTCATCGGCATGTTTAAGCGCCAATTGATGAATCTGCAACGGACGAAATGCCTTGAATACGGCATAGTGATTCAAGGCATATTGCCATGCCATCGTCATTAAGTGATCGGCAGTTTGATGAACTGGACAAAGTTTTGGGTTTAACAATGCCAAGGGATTGCCTGAACCACCTGCAAGTGGCGCTGTTTGATCGTAGAGCGTGACTTGATGCCCACGTTGAGCAAATGCCCAAGCACAGCTTAAACCTGCAATTCCTGCGCCTACAATCGCAATATGGCGCTGTTTGGTGGCTGTATTGCGGTTTGTTGCCGCAATTTGTGCCATTTCAGTCTGATCTGCTGTTTGTGGCATCATGTCCGGCGCTTGCCAAACTGCTTTTAGCATTTCCCGTTTATGCCCAAAACCACGTGGGCGGGTAATCTGAATACCGTGTTGTTTTAAGCCACGTTTAAGTACGCCTGCCACACTGAATGAGGCAAAGGTCGTGCCATAGTCTGATAAGGCTACAATGGGGTTCAGTACCGTTTCCTGCCACATATCTGGGTTGCAAGAGGGGGCAAAGCCATCTAAAAACCAAGCGTTTACAGGTGTGGTTTTGGCAATTGCAGGGAATACTTCCTGTGCATCGCCTAGCCATAAATCGAGGCTAAAGCGTTCATCTGGAAAATTTAAACGATGACAGCCTGCTATGGCTGCAGGGTATTGCTGAATCAGCTGTTCAGACAGATGACTCAGTTCTGGCCAAGCGGCTAAGGCACGAATTAGATCGGCTTTGCGGAGTGGAAATTTTTCTACAGAAATGGCGTGCAAGTGACTGTGATTATTAGGACGTACCTGTTGCCACAATTGCCACAGCGCTAAAATATTTAAGCCTGTTCCAAAGCCTGTTTCACCTACACAAAAATACTCAAAATCGTTGAGTGCTGCCAAGCGGGTGGGTAAGTCGTTGCCCTGTAAAAACACATGCCGCGTTTCGAGCAGGCCATTGTCTTTAGAGAAATACACATCACCAAACTGTTTGGAAATGGGCACATCAATGCCATCGACCAGTTGCCAATCCAGCTCGGCAGTTTGAATAGGCTGAAACAAAACAAAAGTCCTTTAAATGAAAAGGTGCGCAGTCAGATTACCATTGACGACGACGCTTGGTATAAACATAACTGGCAATTAGAAAGCCGAGCAATACGCCTACTGCCAGTGTCGCTGCACCATATAAAAACATTTGTGCACTGCGTTCACTTTGCAGCACTTGGACTTGCACGCCTAAATTATCATTTTTAAGTTGCAGTTCCTGATTTTGTGCTAAGGCATCTAGGTTGGCCTGTTCGAGTTGTTGCAAACGTGTGCTTTGATCTTTAATCAAGGCTTTGGTTTTGGCTTCCTGAATGGCTTTATTTTTAGCAATTTGTTCGGCAGTCAGTGGTTTATTTTGAGTAGCAGGCACTGCGGGATTACCTGCTGTGGTTGCTGAAGCTGCAGCCGCATTGCTCACAGCCGCTGTAGGCGCAACTGCAGCAGCTGTGTTCGGCATTGGCGTTGGTTCAACAGCAAAGGCGGCTGAACTCAGTAGAACAGCACTGGCAACAACGAAACGCATATTGCTTATCCTTGAGGAAAGGCTTTGTTGAATGGCTTGACGTCAATATGACTGTACACGCCTTCTTTTAAGAAAGGTTCATCTTGTAACCATGCGTCTAAGGCTTCACGGCTATCAAAGTCGACAATCATGGTGCTGCCATAAAAACCTGCTTGTGGATTGCTTGGGTCTTTAGGCATAGCGCCCGCCACAATCAAACGACCTTCTGCATCTAGCTGTTGCAAACGTGCCAAATGTAAAGGACGTGTCGCAAGACGTTTTTCCAGTGTACCTTCACGGTCAGTACAACTTAGAACAAATAAAGGCATAGCTACTCTCGAATATTGCAGATCAGAAATTATTCAGATGTTTTAAAGTATTTGCGCAATACAATAAACTGCACAATGATAAAGGAAAACATCACAATCATGTCACCAAAAGCGGTGAATTCACCCCAATATTTTCCATCCATAAATAAAAATGCAAAAAACACATGCAGGAAGGACATCACGGCAAACATCGCAGCCCATGCATAATTTAGGTTTTTCCAGCCTGTTTCGCTTAAGTTGAATACGGGGCCAAATAAACGTTGAATAAGGGGTTTACGGTCTTTGCTGAACCACGGCGACAGTAAAAAAGCACCTGCAAAGACAATATTTAAAATGGCGGCTTTGAGGCGGATATAAAAGTCATCGCTTAGCATTAAGGTGACACCACCAAAAATAACGGTCATAAACAGCACAATCCATTGTTGTTTATCTAGACGGAATTTTTGCATGACGAATAATGCGCCATACACCACCAACATGGACATGATCAGACCTGTGGTTGCCACAAGAATATGATTATTATCGACACCGCCTGCAGAGCCGATGAGTTGTAATAATTGATGGTCGGTGTCTTTTGGATCTACAGTTTTGTATAAATAAAAGAAAATAATGAGGGGCACAAAGTCTAAAAGTGCTTTCATGTTAGAGTATCTAAATCTGATCAAATAAATGACATAGTATAAGTGATGCACGGCGTAGATTTACATACACACAGTAATATTTCTGATGGAACTTTGTCACCCGCAGAACTGGTGGCTGCAGCCATTCAACAGGGCATTCACACCTTGGCATTGACTGATCATGACACGATGGATGGCGTGCTATTGGCACGACAAGCTGCACAGGGACAGGCTTTTGAGATTATTTCTGGCGTGGAAATTTCTAGTCAGTGGTCACGGCCTGCCACCAAAAAAAGTTACAGCGTGCATGTGGTGGCCTTGAATATGCAAAATCCTGCGCCGTTGCAGGCGGTGCTTGAACAGCAAAAACAAATTCGTGCAGAACGTGCCAAGCAAATTTGTGATTTGCTGACTCCGCTGATTGGGCAAGATATTTATAACGATGTACTGGCCAAAGTTGAGGGTGTGGCAGATCGGATTACTCGCACACACATTGCCAAAACCTTGCAGGAAAAAGGTATTGTGACACGTGTTCAGCAAGCATTTGATAAATATATTAAAGAAGGCAAAAAAGCCTATGTGAAATTTGATGGCTTGAGTCTACAAGACACCATTCGGGTAATTCACGAAAGTCAGGGCTTTGCTGTGTTGGCGCATCCCACTCGTTATGATTTATCTGCCACCAATATTCGTTATTTGATTGAAATTTTTGCCAAATATGGGGGAGATGCTGTGGAGTTACCACCCAATATTGACCCTACTTCGACCCGTCAAATGGTGGATCGTATGATTGCTGAACATGGCCTAAAAGTATCCGTTGGCAGCGATTTTCATGGTGAAAATATGCCATGGATTAAACTGGGTAATATTCCACGAGTGAAAGAGGGGCAAGTCGGGATCTGGGAGAGTTTTGTTTAATAACTCCCTCATCCCAACCTTCTCCCAGATGAAGAAGGAGTTCCTTCCCCGTATAGAAGAGGGCTAGGGAGGGGTAATAAATTAAAGCAAATTATTGTCTTGAGCTTGAATAGGCGGTGGGGTTGGTTTGCCCAAAGTACCCAATAATTCAATTTCAATGGTACGCACCATGGCATCTAATGGTAAGTCGTTACTTTGCGTACCAAAAGGTTCTTCAATTTCAGAACTGAGCGCATCTAAGCCTAAAAAGGTATAGGCTAAAATACCGACCAAAAGTGGGGTCGCCAATCCGAGCGTAGACCCCAAACTAAACGGCAGCATAAAACAGAAAAAGTACACAGTACGATTCAGCAATACGGAATAAGCAAATGGCAGCGGAGTGGTGGCAATACGGTCACAGCCCGTTTGCACCAAACTGAGTTCGGTCACGTGCTGATTCATTTGGGTGTAAATAATATCGGAAATTTCACCTTCTTTTAGGGCTTGCATCAACTCCCATTGAATCAGACTTAGGGTGTATTGTGGTGCGTTGGCCTGTTGATACAGTTGGGTAATCGCTTGCTGGCTCATACCACTGGTTTGTATTAATTCGGTAGGATTGGCGGTTTGATGACGCAGTCGGTCACGTAGTACGTTGGCAAATACAATGACATGCTGAATCACACGCTCACGGCGTGCCTGAGTCAGCATACGGCAGTCACGGTCAAAATGACGTGCATTGGCAATCAGCATGCCCCAGAGTTTACGTGCTTCCCACCAGCGGTCATAACAGGCACTGTTTTTAAAGCCAAGAAAGATCGATAGGACGACACCAATTAAGGTAAAGCCGACTAAGGGCAATTCAGGAAAATGAAAGTAACCAATATAGGACAAACCACCAATAATGGTGGAGAGTAACATCACCACCCCTAAAGGTGGCAAGACCTTGGGTAAAATCGTGCCCCGCCACGAAAATAATAAGTTAAATACACTGGGTTGATCGACTATCATTTTATTAGAATCATCACAATTTTTTGATGATCTTCTGTGCTTGTGCAGGCTTTGTCAATATACAAATTTTAAGTGTGCTCAAATTTCAGCAATTGTTGCTCGGCAAAGGAAAAATTGCCCTCACTCGAAATGATGCAATGATCAATCAAACGTAGTTCTAGCAACTGACAGGCCTGTTGTATCTGTCGTGTTAATGCTAAATCTGCAGCTGAAGGTTGGGGGAGCCCAAAAGGATGATTATGCGCAATTACAAGGGCGGTGGCATGCTGACTAATGGCAAAACGCAACAATTGATTAATGGAAATTTCACAAGAATTTAGCGTGCCATAGAAGAGTTTTTTAAAGCTAATTTTTCTTAAACAGGCATCTAGGCAAAGTACAGCAAAGACCTCACGTGTTTCACCTAAAAGTTCAAAACGTAAATATTCCATGAGGCGTTTTGAATTGCTCAGCTCTATGGTCTCTTGTTTTAAATGTTCAGCCACATAACGCCGTCCAAGCTCTTTGACTGCCATGAGCTGCGAATATTTGCTGCTGCCCATGCCGTGAAACTGGCACAGCTCTGTGATTGGGGCATCTAATAAGGCGGTTAAGTTGCCAAAATGTTGAATCAGCAGTCGTGCTAACTCCACCGCAGAATGTTGCTGTGAGCCTGAGCGTAGGAAAATGGCCAATAGTTCGGCATCAGATAAACTGGCAGCGCCTTGCTGAATGAGACGTTCACGTGGCCGCTCTTGTTCAGGCCAATGTTTAATAGATAAATGCATTGTTATTTGACTTTTTTATTCTAAATTTGAAAATTTAATCCAAGCAGATCTCTTGGGAATGACATTATTTAATGCTATTGTGAGCGCCACTGCAACAAAAAGGTGGCTTGTTTGTGAGCTTCGATTTAAGCGTCATCCCTCATAAAAACATTATTTTAGCTGTGACAGGCGGTATTGCGGCCTATAAAAGTGCGATTTTAGTGCGTCGTTTAAAAGATGCTGGTTTTAGTGTTCGTGTGGTCATGACTAAGGGTGCACAAGCCTTTATCACACCACTGACTTTTCAGGCACTGTCGGGCAATCCTGTACATACTGAATTGTTAGATACCGAAGCCGAAGCAGGCATGGGGCACATTGAACTGGCACGTTGGGCGGACTTAGTATTGGTTGCACCAGCCAGCTGTGACACCTTAGCCAAGTTTGCTGCAGGTCTGGCCGATGATTTACTCAGCACTTTATATTTAGCCACCAATGCACCTGTTTGGGTAGCACCTGCCATGAATCAGCAAATGTGGGCGGCCAAAGCCACACAGCGTAATTTAACCACTTTGGTGGAAGATGGCGTGCATGTGATTATGCCTGATGCCGGCGAACAAGCCTGTGGCGATGTCGGTTTAGGGCGTATGCCTGAACCTGAAGATTTAGCCCATCAGGTCACTCAGTATTTTCATCAGGCACAGCGTGCCTTGGTGGAAAAGTTTGGCATGTTAGCAGGTAAAAACGTCACCATTACGGCAGGGCCAACCCGTGAAGCCTTAGACCCTGTACGTTATATTTCTAACCACAGTACCGGCAAAATGGGCTTCTCACTGGCTGCAGCTTGTTATGCGGCAGGAGCAAAAGTTACGCTCATTGCTGGCCCAGTGAGTTTAGATACACCGAATGGCGTACAGCGGATCAATGTATCTTCAGCTATTCAAATGCTAGATACCAGTTTGCAAATGCTAGATAAGGGCTGTGATATTTTCATTGCTACAGCTGCGGTGGCCGATTATCGTGTGGCAGAAATTGCAGAACACAAAATTAAAAAGTCAGGCGATGAGCTGAATGTGGCCTTGGTGAAAAACCCAGATATTGTTGCGACTATTGCTCAGCAGGAAAAACGTCCATTTATGGTGGGTTTTGCGGCAGAAACTCGCAATGTAGAAGAATATGCAGCGGGTAAATTGGTGGCGAAAAAGCTAGATATGATTGCCTGCAATGATGTTTCCCGTGCCGATATTGGCTTTGCTTCAGATGAAAATGCCATGACCGTATTTTTTGCTGAAAGCTACCACATGGAAAAACGTGATTTGGAAAAAGCCTCGAAGCAAGAAATTGCACAGCAATTGGTTGAGGCGATACATGATGCTTTATATCGTGATCCATCACAGGATGATGAGTTTTAACCTTTATCGTATATCCATAAGTTAATGACATAAAAAAACCGCTGAAATTTCAGCGGTTTTTAGCTTAAATACAGCGTAAATTAAGCTTGGCCTTCTGCTGCAGCAGCTTGCGCACGTTGCATATTGGCTTCAAACTCGGCATCGAAGTTGATTGGGGTGAGCAATAATTGCGGGAAGCTGCCTTTGGTTACCATATCATTTACAGATTCACGTAAGAATGGGAACAAAATGTTCGGGCAGTATGCGCCCAGAATATACGGTAAACGCTCTTCTTCAACGCCATCAACTAGGAAAATACCAGCTTGGGTAACATCAACAATAAATGCAGTATCGCCACCGTTGTTGGCTTGAACCACAACTTTTAATGCCACTTCAAAGTGGGTTGGGTCTATTTTTTCTGCAGAAGATGACAGGTTAATGTTAAGTTCAGGCTGCCATTCTTTGGTAAATACTTGTGCCCCAGGAACTTCAAAAGAAATGTCTTTGGTATAAATGCGCTCTAATGCCAATTGTGGTTGAGCTTGTTGTTCTTCACTCATGTTAAATCCTTACGAGTTGGTTATATAGTGTTATGTTTATGCCAATAATTGATCGAGTTTGCCTTCGCGATCTAACGCATATAATTGGTCAAAGCCGCCAATAAACTGGTCATTGATGAAAATTTGTGGAACGGTACGATGATTGGTACGTTGCATTAATTCAACACGTACTTCAGGCGCTTCGTTTGACAAATTAATTTCTTTATAGGCAACGCCTTTACGCTCAAGGAGTTGTTTTGCACGAATGCAGTATGGACACACAGTCGTTGAATAAATAGTGACTTCAGCCATGATCGTTCTCCTTGCGAAAAATATGAGGGATAACTATTTGCTTTTTACTAAAGGTAAACCTTGTGCTTTCCAGTTGCTAATGCCGCCATCTAAACGATAGGCATCTGCATGAGCGACTTGTTGTAAAGCACTGCCTGCAACTTGACCTAAGTTACAGATAAAGACCAATGGACGATCTGAGGTTTTTAGCTCTTCAACATGCTTGGTAATTTGGCTATAGGGAATATTGCGGCTGCCACTGATATGACCTTCACGGAAATCTTTGGCATCACGTAAATCAATCAACATGGCATTTTTAGCTTTGACTAAAATACCCAAAGATTGTGGGGAAATTTTACGACCATTGCGTTGACCTTCTAACACAAAGAACAACACTACCAATACGGCCAGTGTCCCAAATAAGAAGGGATGATTCCCCATAAATTCGAACCAACGTTCCACAAGTCACCTAATTACAATTTCAAAATTGTTCAAGAGTATAGCGTATAAATATGGCGATCAAAAACACCGCTTCAAGGGCAGCGCCATAATAAAATTAATTTTTTTGTTGCGCTTCGGCAATTTCATCACAGAGTCTTAAATAACTGTCTAAACGACGTGGCAAAATTTCACCCTGTGCAGCAGCCTGTCGCAACGCACATTGCTTTTCATGTTTATGGGTACAGTTACGAAATTGGCAATGTCCCAGCAAATTTTCAATTTCAGGAAAACCGTGCTGAATTTTATCTGCACTTAAATGCCACAAACCAAATTCACGAATACCAGGTGAGTCAATTAAGGCAGCGCCTTCGCCAAAGTCAATTAAGCGGGTAGAAGTGGTGGTGTGCTGCCCAAGGGCTGAGTTTTCCGAAATGATATTGGTCTTTTGTGCCGCTTCAGGCACGATGGCATTAATCAGCGAGCTTTTGCCTACGCCAGATTGCCCCACAAAGGCTACAGTTTCACCTGCTAAACGTGCGGCTAAATGGTCTAAATTGCCATCGGACTGGGTTTGCATAACTTCATAGCCCAAGGCCTGATATTCCTTAAGCAAGTCTAAAATTGGGTCGTTTTCTTGCAGTAAATCAGATTTGTTTAAGACCAATAGGGCTGGAATGTCTGCATCGGCACAGGCAACCAAATAGCGGTCAATTAAGCCCGGTGCAGGTTCAGGCAAAGGCGCAAACACAATAACAATCAGGCTGATATTGGCGGCAACAGGTTTGACCTTATGGTAGCGATCTGGTCGGGTCAGCAAAGACTGACGTGGATGAATCGCGCTAATAATGCCCAAACCTGTATTTGGGTCGGCCTGCCATTTCACTCGATCTCCCGTCACCAATAATTCTAAATTGGTACGGGTGTGACAGCGCCAAACACTGCCAATTTCAATGGGTTTCCAAAAAGGCTCTGGTTCGCCTGCTTGGACTATAGGCTTTTCAGGATGAATTTCAGGGACAGATAATGCTTGCACTTCCAGTTGACGGCCATAGTGTTGTACCACCAAGCCTTCTAAATCATGTGAGGTGTCAATATCTGCCTGACGTGACTTGTGTTGTTTTTCAATTCGACGTTGCTGCTGTTCAGTCAATCGACGTTTACGAATTAAAGCCATTCATATCCTAAAAACCATGAGCTCAGGATGGCAAAAATAGCATGAAGCGGGGGCACAGTTACAGCCAAGAAGCAAGAAATTTGCTACTATGTTGTTTTTAAGCCGAATAAGATTGCACATTTATGAGCAGCACGCCTGATACTCGCCTGATTTGGATTGATTTGGAAATGACCGGTCTAGATACCGACAATGACCAGATTATTGAAGTGGCCACCATTGTGACCGATGATCATCTGAATATTTTGGCAGAAGGGCCTGTGCTTGCAGTGCATCAACCTGACCGCATTTTAAATGCTATGGATGAGTGGAATACGCGTCAGCATGGGCAGTCAGGTTTAATTGAGCGTGTGCGCCGCAGCAAACTCACTGCGCAGGATGCAGAACAGCAAACCATTGAGTTTTTAAAGAAATGGGTGAATCCAAAAACATCCCCAATGTGTGGTAACTCAATTTGCCAAGACCGCCGTTTCTTGCACCGTTTAATGCCTGAATTGGAACAGTATTTTCATTACCGTAATTTGGATGTGTCTTCAGTCAAAGAACTGGCAAAGCGCTGGCGCCCTGAAATTATGAGCGGTTTGAAAAAGAACGCTTCGCATTTGGCGATGGATGACATTCGCGATTCGATTGCCGAGCTGAAATATTACCGCCAATATTTTTTTATTATGAATCAAGACTAAGCTCTATATACACACGCAAAGCTGTGCGGATGTTGCAAAAAAGAGGCAATAGCCTCTTTTTTTGTTGCCAAGTTTTTACATAATCTGCAAAAAAAGGCGCATTATGCAATTTCACTCTGTGTTCAGAATTGGCATGATACAGCGAAATATATCTAGGTGAGTTTCACATGGCACAAGGTCTTTTGGCGGGTAAGCGTTTTTTAATTGCAGGTATTGCAAGTAAATTATCTATCGCATTTGGTATTGCACAAGCATTGCATCGTGAAGGTGCAGAATTAGCATTTACTTATCCGAATGAAAAACTCAAAAAACGTGTTGATGAATTCGCTGCACAATTTGGTTCAAGTATTGTTTTGCCATGTGATGTTGGTGTAGATGCAGAAATTGAGCAAACATTTGCTGAATTGGCGAAACACTGGGATGGTTTAGACGGTTTGGTTCACTCTATTGGTTTTGCACCTGCACATACTTTAGATGGTGACTTTACCGATGTTACTGACCGTGATGGCTTTAAAGTTGCACATGACATCAGTGCTTATAGCTTAATTGCAATGGCACGTGCTGCAAAACCATTATTACAAGCCCGCCAAGGTTGCGTATTGACACTGACTTATCAAGGTTCTGAACGTGTTATGCCTAACTATAACGTGATGGGTATGGCCAAAGCTTCTTTGGAAGCAGGCGTACGTTATTTAGCTTCAAGCTTGGGTGCAGAAGGTATTCGTGTGAATGCAATTTCTGCAGGTCCAATTCGTACCCTTGCAGCATCAGGCATTAAATCATTCCGTAAAATGTTAGACCTGAATGAAAAAGTTGCACCGTTAAAACGTAACGTGACGATTGAAGATGTTGGTAATGCCGCGTTATTCCTATGCTCACCATGGGCCAACGGTATTACAGGTGAAATTCTGTATGTCGATGCAGGCTTTAATACGGTAGGCATGAGCGCAGATTTGATGCTAGATGCTGAATAAGCATTGTATTTAGTAAATCAAACCGAAGTTTAGGCTTCGGTTTTTTTATGGGTATATTTTCAAAATAGAGATATTTTGCAGATCACTGCAATTTTATTTCCTTGTTGCAGGCAACTGCTGTTATAACTAGAAAGTTGTCTTTTGACAAAACTTTAAAATAAAGCTCGGTTTTAGGTTGTGAAAATGAATGCGGAACAATTGCAAAAAACATTACATGCCAGTCAATACGCAGAACAAGTCTTGGCAAATCACGAAGCCCTGTTACAACAGGATTATGCAATTGACCAATTTCTGAAACCTCTGAGTGCAGATTATATTCATCAACTGGTCATTTCGACTTTACAAGACATCAGTGATGAAACCCTGTGGATGAAAACCCTGCGCATTTTACGTGCCCGTTTAATGTTCCGCTGGATTTGGCAAGATGCCAATCAACTGACTGATGTGGTGACACTGACGCAAGAACTTTCTGATTTTGCCGATATTTGTGTGCAAGTGGCCAAAGATTTTGCACGAGTTCCGCTGGTTGCCAAACATGGCGAACCAATGGGATATAACGGCAAAGTGCAGGATTTGATTGTGGTGGCTATGGGTAAGCATGGCGCACAGGAGCTGAATTTATCCAGTGACATCGACCTGATTTTTGCCTTTGATGAACAAGGCGAAACCAACGGACGCAAGTGCATTGAAGTACAGCAATTCTGTATTTTATGGGGACAAAAGCTGATCTATCTGCTAGATCACATCACTGCCGATGGTTTTGTATTTCGTGTTGATATGCGATTACGTCCGTGGGGTGATGGTTCAGCTTTGGCGATTAGTCATGTGGCATTGGAAAAATACTTAAGTCAGCATGGACGTGAATGGGAGCGCTATGCATGGATTAAGGCACGTATTATCACGGGCGGGCAAGAAGGTGATGAACTGCTGGAGATGACCCGACCTTTCGTGTTCCGTAAATATGTCGACTACACTGCTTTTGAAGCCATGCGCGAAATGAAAGCCATGATTGAGCGCGAAGTACAGCGCCGTAATATTGAAGACAATATTAAACTGGGTGCTGGAGGGATTCGTGAAGTTGAGTTTATCGTACAGGTTTTTCAGTTGATTTACGGTGGCTCAAAACTGGAATTGCAAGACCGCCAATGTCTGGTCAATTTACGCCATTTGGGTGAGGCAGAATTATTAGAGCCGCAAGCGGTGCTGGATTTAGAAGATGCCTATTTGTTCCTGCGTCGGGTTGAGCATGCTATTCAAGCCTTGAATGATCAGCAAACCCAAGCCCTACCTACCGAACCTGAACTACGTGCACGTATTAGCGATACCTTGGGCTTTGCTGACTGGGACAGCTTTATGCAGACTCTGAATGAAAAGCGTGTCAAAGTGATTTATCAGTTTGAACATTTAATTAAAGAAAATGAACCTGATTCCTTGCTAGAAAATTATAGTCAGCTGGAAAAACAACTGAATGCGGTACTGGATGATCAGGCGAAAAACCTAGTACATGAGTTTTGGTATGGGCACGGCATTAAAAAACTTACAGCCAAAGCTTTACAGCGTTTAAAAACCTTTTGGCCACACTTGATTGAAGCGGTGTTGCAATCGGAACATCCACAAATGGCATTGATGCGCTTAATGCCATTGGTTGAGTCAGTGCTGCGCCGTACCGTGTATTTGGTGATGCTGATTGAAAGCAAGGGAGCTTTACAGCGCTTGGTGAAAATGGCCACGGTTAGTCCATGGATTTGTGAAGAACTGACCCAATATCCTGTGTTGTTGGATGAATTTTTATCTATGGATTTTGAATTGCCGAAGCGTAGTGATTTGGAAGATTCGCTACGCCAGCAATTGCTGCGTATTGAGCTGGATGAAGTTGAAGATTTAATGCGGGTGCTGCGTTTATTCAAAAAATCCAATGTGCTCACGGTTGCAGCCAGTGATGTATTGGCAGAAAGCCACTTGATGAAAGTGTCCGATGCGCTGACGGATATTGCCGAAGTAACAGTAAATGCAGCGTTGCAACTGGCGTATCAAATTACGGCTAAAAAGCATGGTTATCCGCTCGACAGTGAAGGGCAGCGCTGTGGTTTAGAACATAATGCTTTTGCGATTATAGGCTATGGTAAGGTCGGTGGGATTGAGTTGGGCTATGGTTCAGATTTGGATTTGGTCTTTGTGCATGCCATGGATGAGCAGGCCGATACCGATGGGATGAAACCTATCAGTGGTTTTGAATTTGCCATGCGGGTTGCGCAAAAGTTTGTTTCGCTTATGACCACACAAACCCTAGATGGCCGTGTCTATGAGGTCGATACCCGTTTACGTCCTTCGGGTGAAGCAGGTTTATTGGTCACCAGTTTACGTGCTTTTGAACAATATCAGCTTAAAAGTGCATGGTTGTGGGAGCATCAAGCTTTAGTTCGTGCGCGCAGTATTGCGGGTGAGCAACGTTTACGTGACAAGTTTGAAGTATTGCGTTGTCAGATTTTGACTCAGCCACGTGAAGAAGCACATGTGCGCAGTGAAGTGCTGAAAATGCGTCAAAAAATGAAAGATCATTTGGGTTCATCCAAAGAGCAAAAAAAAGATGGAATTTTTCATTTAAAACAGGATGCAGGTGGTATCGTTGATATCGAATTTATGGCACAGTATGCGGTATTAGCCTGGAGTGGGTCGAATCCTGATCTCGCCCATTATTCCGACAACGTAAGAATCCTTGAAGATGCCGCAAAAACAGGTTGCTTATCCAGCGACGATGCGACAGCATTGATTCAAGCTTATCTCCGTGAACGAGCCGAAAGCCACCGCTTAGCCCTTGCAAATCAATCCATGCAAGTCAATGCTGCGGACTGGTACGATACCCGTGAGGTCGTTTGCAAGTTATGGCAAAGATTAATTGATCCGACTGCAATGTCTGCGTTGGATTAAAATGACTATGTATAAACATTTGGAGTGTGTGCCATGAATTTGGCTGATCGTGATGGTTTTATTTGGCAAGATGGACAATTGGTTGACTGGCGTGATGCAAAAATTCACGTCTTAACGCATACCTTACACTACAGTATGGGTGTGTTTGAGGGTGTCCGCGCTTATGAAACGCCAAACGGAACTGCGATTTTCCGTCTTCAGGACCATACTAAGCGTTTGTTAAACTCTGCCAAAATTTATCAAATGAAAGTACCATTTGATCAAGCAGCTTTAGAGCAAGCGCAAATTGATGTGGTACGTGAAAACAAACTTTCATCGTGCTACTTACGTCCATTAATCTGGATTGGTTCTGAAAAATTAGGTATCGCTGCAACCAATAACACCATTCATGCTGCTGTTGCCGCTTGGGGTTGGGGGGCATATTTAGGTGAAGAAGCGATGGCCAATGGTATTCGCGTTAAAACTTCATCATTTACGCACCATCATCCAAACGTGACTATGTGTAAAGCCAAAGCTTCAGGTAACTACACCTTGTCTATTCTTGCACACCAAGAAGTCGCGCAAGCAGGCTATGATGAAGCCATGTTGATGGACCCACAAGGTTATGTATGCCAAGGTTCTGGTGAAAACGTATTCTTAATTAGAGATGGCGTTTTACACACACCAGACATCGCAGGCGGTGCTTTAGATGGTATTACGCGTCAAACAGTGATCACCATTGCTAAAGACTTGGGTTATGAGGTGGTTGAACGCCGTATTACGCGTGATGAATTCTACATTGCCGATGAAGCCTTCTTTACAGGCACAGCAGCGGAAGTCACCCCAATTCGTGAATATGATGACCGTGTGATTGGTTGTGGTTCACGTGGCCCAATTACCACTGAAATTCAAAAAACTTTCTTTGATGCAGTTCAAGGTAAGAATGACAAATATGCACACTGGTTGACTTACGTTAAATAAGTCACGCTTGTGTGCCTGAGTGAAGAGAATTGACTCAGGTGTGATGACCCCATTCAGGCAGTGCTTGAATGGGGTTTTATTTTGTCTGCGATTACCTTATGAGCTCGCTAAACATCGAGCAAGATTTATCACTCACTTTACCGATATAGATGAATAATCAATTATTTCTTCGTTGATTTAGTGGTGTGCAAATTTGATCTTAACGATAAATTTAGTTGCTCAAAACATAGTTTTTTATAGCGAGAGGCAATCCCTGTAATTGGTGAGATTTGATTTTAAAAAACGCTCAGTCTGTCGAATGTGATAGGAGATAGTGAATCAAATACGTGAAAAGTGTAGTAAAAATTAGACTAGAAACCGAATTTTGACCATTCTTTCAAAAATAAATCCACTTAAAATGTAACAAAAGTTAAAATAAAAATGTTATTAAAGTTAAATAAAAACAATGTGTTGGTTTAAATGTAAATAAATATATATTTTTCATTATCCCTAAAATTTGGATCACAAATTTTGGGGAGTGAGCTGCTCCCTAGTTTTTTGCGATGTCATTTAAAACAGTACTTTAATCTCGTAATTTGCTGAAATTCAAAGTTTATTAAAAATTGTGTGAAATGGGGCGTATAGATGGATTTTTGTGAGAAATACCTAAAATGAAGAAACTTGCTAAGGATTGAGTTTCAATAATTCTAACGATATCTCAAGCGAGTGAATGATTAAAAAATGGTTTTTTATAAGAGTTATGGAGAAGTGACATGTCTAAATTTATTAAAACTGCTGCTGCTTTGATGGTTTTCGGAGCTTTTTCAACGGTAACAATGGCGGGTGGTAATCATCATCCTAAACCAAACCCTAAGCCAACCCCAGTATGTAACGAAGGGCCATGTACAGGAAGTATTCCAATTCAAGTGATTGTGCCTAAGCGCTGTGAGCTGAAAGTGAAAACACCAAGTATCTCATTAAAAGATGGTGCACAAGCTTCTGGTCAATTTATGGTTGGGGCGAATGCAAACTACAACTTATTGGTCGATACCGACAACCGTGTTGGTGGAGGCAAAACAACCAAATCTGCAGCCAAATCAGGTAATCATGCAGTGGGCTTAACGGTTGAAACCAAACGTGCGGGTTCACCATCTTTGATTCAGTTAAACGATCAGCAAACCAATATTGCGCCAGGCAACAATGGCTGGAGTACTTACAATGTCTTGGTTAAAAGTGACGGTGTAGGTATTTCTAAACCAGCGGGTACCTATACCGATAAATACAACATTCGAGTGTCATTCTAATTCACTTGAACGCAATCTGAATCAGTTGGCTTTACCGACAGGGTGGAGTCAACTTTTTAGTCTAAAGACAAGCGTAATCAGACATTGTTGGGGGATGCATGAAAAAATTATTGAAATATGTGCTGGTCGCAAGTTGTTTATGTGCAGAGGCAGTTTATGCAAATTTGGTGATTTCACCGACTCAAATGTATTTGGGCGATAAAGCACGACAGCGCAGTGCAACAGTAGTCATGGAAGCCACAGATCTTACTGAACCGAAAAGCTTTGAAATGTCTGCCTACAAATGGTCGCAAAATGCACAGGGTGAAGATGTGCTAGAACCAGAACAAGACATCTTAATTAATCCTAAAAACTTTGTTTTACAACCGAATGCACAACAAGTGATACGCGTAGGTTTTAGCCGACCACTTTCTAAGGAAGAAATGGCGCAAGAAAAAACTTGGCGTATTGTTTTTAAAGAAATTGCCCCTGTGGTGGAAGAAGACGCTCTCCAATTTTTATTTACGATTTCTGTTCCTTTATTTGTGGGTAAGCAAGATGCCATTCAGGTGACTGCAACCCCGCGTTATCAAAACGACCATTTGTTTTTAGAGATAGAAAATCATGCTGCATCGCATGTGCAAATTTCTTCAATCAGCATTTTAAACCAACAAAAACAACCCATCGCAACCACACGTGAAATGAAATATTTGTTAAATCAACAAAAACACAGCTTTGATATGGGGCAAATCAAACTCAGTGATTTGAAAAATTACATACTCAAACTTGAAACAGATAAAAGTGAGCAAGCCATTGAGTTAAAAATGAAGGGCTAAATCATGCATAGAACTCGACTGTTTTTTGCGCTGCAATGTGTCCTGTGGGGGATACCATTACAAGCCGCTGCTGCTCAGCCTGAAATGGTATTAAATAGTGTTTGGTTAAATGGCGTTGATCGTGTCGTTGAAAGTCTGGTATTGCAGCAGGACGAGCAACGCTATATGGAATGTGAGGTCTTGCAACAATTGGGTTTGCTGCAAGAGCGCTTACAAAAACACAGTGCACAAACGCAGTTTTGTTCAGTAACCACTAATGATATCCAGTCCGAGCAAGATTCTGCACTGCAAGCCATTAAACTGACTGTACCAGCCAGTTATTTTATTGATGCACAATTTACCCAAACGCATGCGATTCCCTCTAAAGCGGACTTGGGTGGCTTTTTAAATTATGACGTACTGTATGCGCGTTATGATAACCATAATGAATTAAATGGCTTGGCAGAGCTTGGTATTTTTAAGGATTACTGGATTTTTAAAAATGCCATGATGTATCGTAAAGAAGCAGAACAAGACCAAGATAAGTTGCTGCGTTTGAATACCAGTTTTGAAATAGAGTTTCCATCACGTTATCAGCGTTTAACCTTGGGTGATAACACCAGTGTTTATAATCCATTATTAGATACATTTAGATTTGGCGGTGTATCTTTTGGTTCAAATTTTAGTAGTTATCCAGATTTTATTTATTGGAATGTACCCACCTTAAGGGGCAGTGCGGTACTGCCATCGACAGTCGATTTATACATTAACGGCATCAATTTATATCAACAACAGATTACACCCGGACACTATAGCTTAAATACAGGCGCCAATATTCAGCAGTCGGGTGAGGCGCAGGTGGTGGTGGAAGATGTATTGGGTAACCGTACCGTGCAATCCTTTCCTGTCTATGTCACCACGCAATTACTCAAACCTGGGTTAAATGAATATAACTTTTCTGCAGGCAAGTTGCGTTATGACTATGACTACGTGTCAGATGATTATCGTGAGTTTTTTGGCAACCTTTATTTCAGACGCGGGATTACTGACAGCACGACCTTAGGCACTAATTTAAGTTACAGCAAGGATGTGCAAAATGTTGGTTTGTTATGGACACAGGCTATCAGCAAATATGCCTTGTTAGATACGCATGCAGCTTCTAGTCATAGTGACTGGGGCGATGGCTATACCTATGGTACTTCAATAAGCCGTAATGGCAGTCGGATTGCATTCGGTGCCAGTCATAAGTATTACAGCCCTGAATACCGAGGCTTGGGTTATAGCGATGCAACACAAACGGTGGAATATGACAATTTGGCCTATGTCAGTATTTTTAATGTTCCTTTAATCAACACCTTAAACGTGAACTATTTGGAACGTCGTTATCACTCCAATACTGAAAATAGTTTTGCAGATAGCCAAATGCTTACGGTCGGTTTTTCGCGTATGTTTGGGCGTCAGGCTTCAATGTCATTTTCATATTATAAAGATTTAAAAATAGAGGATAGTGACGGGGCATATTTAACCCTGAACTATCAGTTTGACCAACGCCGCAGTGCGCAACTTTCTCATAACTTTGATGAACAGACGCAGTTGCGTTATGCACAAAGCAGTCTGGCTCAAAATGGTGTGGATTACACGCTTGCTGTGCGCCACCAACAAGCAGAAGATGAGATTGGGGTAAATGCTTATACGGCGCTAAGAATGCCTATGGGTAATCTATATTTAAGCCACGATGAAAGTGAGCGTTTTAGCTATAGTCAAGCCAATTATCAGGGTGCAGTGGTTTGGTTAGATCGAAAATGGGCCATGACCAAATACGTAGACAATGCCTTTGCATTGGTAAATGTCGGTGATATTCCAAATGTAGAAGTACAACGGGCTTTAACACCAGTCGGCAAAACCAATCAAAAAGGCTATGTGTTTGTGCATGACATTGTACCTTACGTCAATTACGACGTGTCTTTTGATCAAGACCAGTTAGACATGTATGACAGCTTTGAATATTCAAGCCAAAAAGTGATTGGTATGAATCAACGTGGTTATAAAGTGAATTTTCCTGTGCAGCGTACAGGATTGATTATATTACGTTTACTTACAGCTGATCAGCAGCCGTTTGTGCAGGGGAGTGAGGTGTATTTAAGTCGTGATACCACTGAGTTTGTACCTGTGGGCAGTGATGGAAATGTACATTTATATGGTGTGAAACCCGGCAGCTATACGCTAAAAGTCAAAACCAAAGGTGGAAAGATTTGCCATAGTCAGCTTGAAGTACCTCAAGTTAAAGCTGGCACGGTTCCGCAAACAACGCAAATGGATTTGATTTGTCAGTAAGCATGTCAGCATGATGAGTGAGGGTGAGAAAAATGAAAAGATTAGAGATCGTAAAAAAAATAAGCCTGTTGTTGTGTGGCTGTTGGGTCTGTGTTCCTGCACAGGCCTGCACCATTGGTTCGGTGAGTGAGTCTTTATTGCAAATGAGCGCTCAATACCGTAGTCAGACGGCAACCAGTTTTAATGTGCGCTGTGATCGTGGTTATAGTATTCAGTTTAGTAGTCGTAATTTACGGGACAAGCACGGCAGCAGTTTTGTAAACAATGGTGCTCACCGTTTACGTACCAGTATGCGCATTATGGGTGCAAAAAATAATCTGTGGAACACGCCAATTGAAGGACAGACTTCTGCATCAGGGCATAAATACAGTGTAGCGGTAAGGTTAGATGAACAGCCGAGTTTGACAACGCCAGCAGGACGCTATACCGATGAGTTATACGTTAACTTACTGTTTTAGATGTTTTAATGTGCAGCAGGCTCACGATAATGTATTGAACAGGCAGGTATTGAATATCTGCTTTTTTTCATCTGTTCTTGGGCCGACTAACAGCAAATTATGGGGTTTCTAGCTTTTAAAATTGTATAAAAAATGACAAACATGTCACCAAAGCATCATATTATTGCAATGCTGCTGTATTAGGCTAACTAGCATAAAATAAGAATTGAGCAGAAAGGCGATGAGCAATGTATTGGCAAAGCAGAGCAGTAAATTAGAGCGTTACAGCGATGCATTTAAATTTTATTTCAAACAAGATCAACAACAAAAAAATAGCCAGCCTCAATCTGAACTCTCAGACCTTGTCCGCCCACGTTTAAAAATTGCCCTCGTGACAGAAACTTGGCCACCCGAAATTAATGGTGTAGCACGTTCATTGCAGCAATTGTGCAAAGGTTTACAGACACTTGGGCATAAAATTCTGCTCATACGCCCTGAACAAAAACAGCATGATGGCCAGTTTCAGCCTTATAAAGAGTGTCTGGTTAAAGCCCAAGCGATTCCTAAATATAATAATTTACAATTTGGCTGGCCACAGTGGTCTAAACTCTCGCAGGCGCTAGATGAGTTTGAACCAGATGTAGTGCATATTGTGACTGAAGGGCCTTTGGGGCTTGCTAGTTTGCATTTGGCAAAATCAAAAGGTATTCCTGTTTCCAGTGGTTTTCACTCTGCATTTCAGGATTTTAGCCGATTTTTTGATTTGGCTTTTTTACTTAAACCGATACAACACTATCTAAAGTGGTTCCATAACAATACTTTGCTGACCTGTGTGCCGAGTCATGACACAGAAAAATCATTGCGTCAGTTTGGCGTAGAAGGCCCATTGGTGATTGTCGGGCGTGGTGTTGATGTCGAGCACTTCTCTCCTGAGTTTCGTTCAACAGCACTTAGAGCACGCTGGGGGGCAGATGAAAACACACGAGTGATGTTGTATGTGGGGCGTTTATCGCCAGAAAAAGAAGTCAATGTGATTATTGATGCCTACCACAGCATGCCCCAAAAAACGGAACAAGCTGTGAAATTGGTGGTGGTGGGTGATGGGCCCGATCGTCAGCGTCTAGAAGCCATGAATTTGCATGGCGATATTATTTTTACTGGCAGTTTAAGTGGCACAGCGCTTGCAGAAGCTTATGCCAGTGCTGATGTATTTACCTTTGCCAGTCAGGTCGAAACCTTTGGCAATGTGGTATTGGAAGCCATGGCCAGTGGTTTACCTGTGGTTGCTTATGACTATGCTTGTGCCAATTTACACGTTCGTCCAACTGAAACAGGCTGGCTCAGCCCTTTGGGACAGCATACACATTTAGTCGGTCATATTTACCGACTTCCCGATATTACAACCCTTAGACAAATGGGCGAAAAGGCCCGCAAAGCGACTTTAAATATTGGCTGGCAACACCCAGTCCAACAATTTGAGCAGGCGTTATATCAGGTGGCAGAGGAGCGATACATGCCATCTTAGTTATGCGCCAAAAGGAGAGAACTGATGAAGTTTAAAAATGCAAAAATAAGAATGCTGGATCTCGACTTAAAAGGCTGTTTGTATCTTAACCATTTTTCCCACTCGCAGAGGGTGGCACAATTTTTTAAAATTATTAGCCGTTTGGGCGATGGTGTGTTCTGGTATGTCATGCTAGCAAGTGCATGGATCATGCAAGGCATTGGCTACAGCTTACAAATTATTTATCTCTTATTGGGCGGCTCGGTTGGTACAGGTATTTATAAATACCTCAAACAAAAAACAGTGCGTCCACGTCCCTATCAGGTTCACCAAGTCATTCGTTTAGGTGAGCGCCCGCTAGATCATTTTAGCTTTCCATCGGGTCACACATTACATGCAGTAATGACCACCACAGTGTTGGGTTATATCCAGCCAGTATTGTTGATGTTGATGTTGCCTTTTACGATTTTGGTGGCTATTTCCCGTATGATTCTAGGCTTGCACTATCCAAGTGATGTGGCCGTCGGGGCAATGATTGGAGGGGCTGTTGCGAGTGCGATTATTTTGGCTGCACCTTATGTAAATATTGTTTTATAAGTGGTTTGTATCTCAAGTTTATATTAAGAACTTGAGTATGAATTTATTGATTAGAGGGCTAAAGAGTTATAACGGAGTCCTATTAATTACGGTCAAACAGTTGGATAAACCTTCGGTTCGACCTACTTTTGTTTCGGCAAAAGTAGGCAAAACCATTGTCATCCACAAAACCTGTTCACCATTAGGTTTCTGTTTGTTATTTCGCAAAAACAATATTAAACAGATACCACTCAGCTTATGGATGACGTTTCCGAGTATCAAGTGTATGTGATTGAGTGCCATTAAGTATGGTTTTATGTGTGTAAATCATATTTGAAAAGTTATAGATCAGATACAGAAAGGCAGGCAGCTTTGGTGAAATTTGTTAAAGTAGTCGCTGTCTTGAATAGAATAGGGAATATACATGGGTTTACGTTGGACAGACAGCATCGACATTGCGATTGAATTATATGAAGCACATCCCGATGTGGATCCACAATGGATTCGTTTTACCGATTTACACGCGTGGGTCTGCGCTTTACCTGAGTTTGAAGATAACCCAGAAAAATCGACAGAAGGTTTGTTAGAAGCCATTCAAATGGCGTGGATTGACGAAGCACGTTAAAAATAGTGCTGTGAAGCCAGACGGATTTATCCGATGTCGATCTGCATAATTTGCTTCATATCGAAAAAAGCAATTTTTTTACACATCAAAAGCAGAAAACAGCCCATTATTCGGTATAATGCGGCAAAATTTTCGCGTCAACATTGACTTAAGGAGCCAATCATGGCTATTGAACGTACTTTATCTATCGTAAAACCAGATGCAGTTGCTAAAAACCACATCGGTGACATCTTTGCTCGTTTCGAAAAAGCTGGTCTTAAAATCGTTGCGACTAAAATGAAACACCTTTCTCAAGCTGAAGCTGAAGGCTTCTATGCAGAGCACAAAGAACGTGGTTTCTTTGGTGACCTAGTTGCGTTCATGACTTCTGGTCCAGTAGTTGTGTCAGTTCTTGAAGGTGAAAATGCAGTTCTTGCTCACCGCGAAATTTTAGGTGCAACAAACCCTAAAGAAGCTGCACCTGGTACAATCCGTGCAGATTTCGCTGTAAGCATCGACGAAAACGCTGCTCACGGTTCAGACTCAGTTGCATCTGCAGAGCGTGAAGTAAACTACTTCTTTGCTCAAACTGAAGTTTGCCCACGTACTCGTTAATACGCAGTATTCAAACCAGATAAGTGTTATTATGCTTATCTGGTTTTTTATTCTCCGAATTTTTATTTTCTGAATAAACCCTTGCTCACCTCTTGAGCATCTCCTTTCATCTTTAGACATGGTTTAGGTAATACACACATGAGTACAGAAGTCCTCGCTGCATCTGCGACAGATGTTCAGCAAGCATCTGCATCCGCTCCTGCACAGTCCAATACTGCAGAGAAAGTGAATCTCCTTGGCATGTCACGTCCACAAATGGAAAAATTCTTTGAAGAGTTAGGCGAAAAGAAATTCCGTGCAGGGCAGGTGATGAAATGGATTCACCAGTTTTTTGTTACAGACTTTGCCGAAATGACCAATATTTCGGGCAAGTTACGTGAAAAACTGGAAAAGATTTGTGAAATTAAAGCGCCAGAAGTGGTGCATAAAAACTATTCTAAAGACGGTACGCGTAAGTGGGTGTTCCGTGTGGGCGAAGGTGAAGGCTCACTCGTCGAAACTGTCTTGATTCCTGCAGAAGATAAAACTGGCTCACGCAAAACCTTGTGTATTTCATCGCAAGTGGGTTGTGCGCTAGACTGTTCATTTTGCTCTACAGGTAAACAAGGCTTCCAGCGTGACTTGACTCAAGCCGAAATTATTGGTCAGTTGTGGATGGCAAACTATTCCTACATGGAAGATGTGCCAGTGGTAGAGCGTGAGCGTTCTGTGACCAACGTGGTGATGATGGGCATGGGTGAACCATTGCTGAATTACGATGCTGTTTTGAATTCTATGCGCATCATGTTAGATGACTTTGCCTATGGTATGTCTAAGCGCCGTGTGACCTTATCTACCTCGGGCGTAGTGCCTAAAATTGATCAATTGGCACAAGACATTGATGTTGCCCTAGCAATTTCTTTACATGCCACCAATAACCAATTACGTGATGAGCTGGTTCCAATCAACAAAAAATATCCGTTGGAACAATTGATTGCGGCTTGTCAGCGTTATATTGGCAAAGATGGCAATGAAAGTGCCCGTAAACACGTGACCATTGAATATGTCATGTTAGATGGTGTGAATGACCATCCTGAACATGCACAGCAAATGATTCAGTTACTCAAGAACCTGCCAAGCAAAATTAATTTGATCCCATTTAATCCATTTCCGCACGCACCGTATGGGCGTTCTAGCCGAAATCGAATTATTTCTTTCCAAAAAACTTTGTCTGATGCAGGTTTTGTGTGTACGATTCGTCAGACACGTGGTGATGATATTGATGCTGCCTGTGGGCAATTGGTCGGACAAGTCGCTGATCGTACCCGTCGTGCAGAGCAGTGGAAAAAGAAAGTTGCAGCGCAAAATGAAATTATACGCTCGCAAGGATAATGACTTGTATAGATAAGCGACTTGCATCGAATTAAGACGCAAAGGGGATGTCCATTGAATAAGCCTGTATTTAAATTCGCACAAATTACAACCGTTTGTATTTCGGCAATTTTTGCTGCAGCTTGTCAAACCACAGCGCCAACGCTCGGACAAAAAGACCCAGAAAAAGCAGTACAAGTACGCACTCAACTTGCTGCAGAATATTTAAAAAATGGCGATTTAGATTCTGCTAAACGTGCGTTGGATCAAGCTTTGGAAAGCGATTCACGTGATTCATCTGCCAATATGATGATGGGGGTGTTGTTGCAGCAAGAAGGCAGCAAGCTGAATCTGGAAAAAGCCGATGCCTATTTCAAGCGTGCCATAGCTGCTGACCCTCAAAATGCACAAGCGCGTAACAACTATGGTACGTATTTATATCAAGTAGAACGTTATAATGAGGCGATTGAACAGCTCAGTATTGCTGGTGCAACACTGGGTTATGATCAGCGTTTTAGAGCATTAGAAAACGTAGGGCGTATTTATTTAAAGTTGGGTGATGTCGCGAATGCTGAAAAATCATTCAAACAAGCCTTACAAGCCAACCGCGATTCTTATGTTTCAATGTTAGAGTTGTCTGAAATTTTATATTTAAGACAACAATTTGCACCCGCTCGACAATTGTATGAACAGTTTGTACGTGCGGTCGGGCAAAAAAATCAGGGTGCGCGTGCCTTATGGATTGGGATTCGTTTAGCACGTGCCAATGGCGATCAATTGGGAACTCAGGTTTTAGTGAACCAGCTGCGTGCATTATTTCCCAATAGCCAAGAATACCAACGTTATTTGCAATTACAGTACAGTACTGAGGCCGTATGGAAGTAAATCCTAATTCACCGCAACCATCACAGGGGAGCAATCAGGTACCCCATGCATTAGGAAATGTTCAACGTCCAGGTGAGTACCTTCGTCAAATTCGTGTGAATCAAAAACGCGATCTGGCTGATGTTTCAAAAGATTTGAAAATTCCATTGAAAACACTGACTGCACTTGAGCAGGATGAATATACTGCCTTGCCAGAAGCAACCTTTATTAAAGGTTATTATCGTACCTATGCTAAATATTTGCAGGTCGATGCTTCTGCGATTATTCAGCGTTTTGATGAAATTTATGCCAACGATACAGGTCTGTTGCCCAACCATGCTTTGAATAATTCACCCATCAAAATTATGGGGAAGTTGCCTGGTTCCAACCGTGATCGTAATAAAAAATGGTTGACCCGTATTGCAATTGCGATTGCTGTCTTATTGCTTCTGTGGGCTTTGGTGGCATTGATTCAGAACTGGATGTCTTCTAGTCAAGACACTGCTGAACCTGAAATTGCAGTGCTGCAATCTGATGTGCAAATCATTTCAGACAATGCAACGGTTGGCACAACCTCACTTGCTTCAGGTGATCAATTGAATTTGCAATTCGCACGTCCAACTTCAGTGCATATTGTCGACTCTGCAGGCAATGTATTGGCAACAGGACGTCAGGCATCAACTTTAAATTTACAAGGTGAAGCCCCATTCCAAATTCGTTTAGATGATGCCACTGCTGTGTCATTAAGTTTGAACAATGAGTCGATTTCATTATCGCCATATACTGTAAACGGAAAAGCCGAATTCCGTTTGTCTCGATAATGCAGCAAGGTAGAGCGATATCATGATTGTGAATCCAATTCAACGCCGTCCGACCCGTAAAATTCGTGTGGGTTCTGTTTATGTCGGTGGTGATGCACCCATTAGTATTCAGAGTATGACCAATACAGAAACCTGTGATGTAGCTGCGACTGTGGCACAAATCCAGCGTTGTGTGGATGCGGGTGTAGACATCATGCGTGTTTCTGTGCCAACAATGGAAGCCGCAGCTGCATTTGGTGAAATTCGTAAGCAAGTGTCTGTACCCTTAGTTGCAGACATTCACTTTGACTATAAAATTGCTTTGGCCGTTGCCGATGCTGGCGCAGATTGCTTGCGTATTAACCCAGGGAATATTGGCTCAGAAGCTAAAATTCGTGAAGTGGTGGCTGCTGCAAAACATCACGATATTTCCATGCGTATTGGTGTAAATGCAGGATCGCTAGAAAAAGACATTCAGAAAAAATATGGTGAGCCAACAGGGGCTGCATTGCTAGAATCTGCCATGCGTCATATTGATATTTTAGATCGCTTAGACTTTCATGAATTTAAAGTTTCAGTCAAAGCCTCTAATGTGTTTTTAACCATGGATGCTTACCGCCTGTTGTCACAACAAATTGATAATCCATTACATTTAGGCGTAACTGAAGCAGGCATTTACCGTACAGGTACGGTTAAGTCAGCAATTGCTTTGGGTGGTCTGCTCATGGAAGGCATTGGCGATACCATGCGTATTTCGCTTGCGGCAGAACCTGAAGATGAAGTCAAAATTGGTTTTGATATTCTTAAATCTTTAAGCTTACGCTCAAACGGCATTAACTTCATTGCTTGCCCAAGCTGTTCACGTCAGGAATTTAATGTGATTTCTGTGATGCAGGCTTTGGAAGAGCGTTTGGAAGATATCCGCACGCCTATGGATGTATCGGTTATTGGATGTAAAGTGAATGGCCCAGGTGAAGCCAAAGAGGCGGATATTGGTGTCGTGGGTGCAAGTCCACGTTCGTTGGTATATCGAAATGGTGAAAAAAGCCATTTAATTGATACCAACCAACTTGTTGATGAAATCGAAAGCATGGTTCGTCAACGTGTGACAGAGCTTGAAGAAGCTAAATCTAAAGAGATTATTCGTACAAATTTTTCTGAGTAAGACATGAGTTCAATTGTTGCAATCAAAGGTTTTAATGACATTCTGCCTACGCAAACTCCTGCGTGGAGACGTCTAGAGCAACATTTAGCATCACTAATGGATGCTTATGGTTATCAACAAATTCGTTTGCCAATGGTCGAGCAAACCAATTTGTTTAAGCGTTCAATTGGTGATGCGACCGATATCGTTGAAAAAGAAATGTACACTTTCTTGGACAAAGGCAATCCGCCAGAGTCTTTGACTTTACGCCCTGAAGGTACTGCGGGCTGTGTACGTGCCATGTTAGAGCACAATTTACTGCGTGGCGCGACCCCGCGTGTGTGGTATATCGGCCCGATGTTCCGCTATGAAAAGCCGCAAAAAGGCCGTTACCGCCAATTCCATCAATTTGGTGTCGAAACTTTTGGTGTTGCAACGCCAGACATGGATGCCGAACTTATTTTAATGACTGCGCGTTTATGGAAACGCATGGGCGTTGCCGATAAAGTTCGCTTAGAGTTGAATACTTTGGGTGAGTCGGATGAGCGTGCTGCGTATCGTGCTGCTTTGGTTGAGTTTTTAGAAGCTCACAAGGCCGATTTAGATGAAGATTCTCAGCGTCGTTTAAGTACCAATCCACTGCGTATTTTGGACTCTAAAGATGCTAAAACACAAAGCATCTTAGAAAATGCACCGAAATTACATGATTTTATGGGTGAAGACACCCTAAATCACTTTGCCCAGTTACAGCAATATTTAACAGATGCAGGCATTGATTTTGTAATTAATCAAAAATTGGTACGTGGTCTAGATTATTACAACAAAACAGTATTTGAATGGACAACTACGCATTTAGGTTCACAAGGCACAGTCTGTGCAGGTGGACGTTATGATGGTCTGGTTGGGCAATTGAAAGGCAAAGCAGATCAGTCTGTACCTGCCGTGGGATTTGCCATGGGTATTGAGCGTTTGTTGTTGCTACTTGAGCAAGTCGAAGACAATACACCAGTACGTGATTGTGAAGTGTTCTTGTTGGCAGACCCAAATACGCAAGGCAAGGCTTTGGTTTTGGCTGAGCAAATTCGTGACCAGTTGGAACAGGCAGGCAGCCAAATTCGCCTGAAAGTCGGTTCACAAGGTTCAATGAAAAGCCAAATGAAAAAAGCCGATCAATCAGGTGCAATCTACGCATTGATTTATGGTGAGCGCGAAGCGGAAGCACAGCAATTGGCAGTCAAAACTTTGGCAACTGCCGAGCAAACTGCAGTCGCTGTTGCTGAAATTGTGCCTTTCATCATTGAAAAATTTTCTTCACAATAAGCCAAATAACATAAGGAAAAGGGTAATCCAATGAGCGCATTGAGTGATGACGAACAACTTGATAGTTTAAAATCGTTTGCGAAAAAATATGGCTCGGCCATTATTAGCGGGATTTTAATTGCGTTGATTGCCTTTTTCGGATGGCAATATTGGCAGAAAAAAAACTTGGCTGAGCATCAAATGAATACTGCCAAAGTGCAGCAACTGATGGATGATGCACGTAACACAGAAGCGAATCCTGATGCTTTTAGTCAATTGTCTGCAACTGCCGATAAAATTGTGAAAGAAGCGCCAGACTCTGCGCAGGCCATTCAAACTCAGTTTTTAATGGCAAAATTGGCTTATGATCAGCAAGACTTTGCTGCGGCTGAAAAAGCTTTAAAGAAAGTTGAAAACTCAAAAGTGAAAGATCAGGGCTTGGTGCAACTGGTCAAGTTACGTTTGGCGTATGCACAGCTGGCTCAAAAGAAATATGACGAAGCCATTCAAAGTTTGGCAGGCGTGACCGATCCTGCATTTAAAGCTACAGCAGACGAAGCACGTGGTGATGTCTATGTTGCCAAAAATGACCGTGAAAATGCTAAAAAAGCGTATCAAAGTGCATGGGATACTTTGGTAGAACGTAAACAAGAGCGTCAAATTTTACAAATAAAACTCGAAAGTGTAGGCGTTTTGGTGGATGATCCTGAAATTGAACGCCCAGTATTAGAAACACAAGTGGATGAGAGCCAATGAATAGAAAGTATAAAATACCGTTTGCACTGACAGTTTTAACCCTCGCTTTGGTGGGATGTTCTACAAATAAAATTAAAGTTGCAGAAGTTAAGCCAAATCCACTCCCAAAACTTGAACAAGCACAGAGTTTAGTGCCTGTATTTTCGCAAAATGTATCTTCTACAACGGCAGCAGATCCACTGCGTTTACAGCTCGATGCTGCAAATGGTGTAATTTTTACGGTTGATCCTAAAGGTGAAATGGCCGCCTATCAAGGCAAACAGCGCCTTTGGCAAAAGCAAGTTTCTAAGCAAGGTCTTAGTGCTGGCGTAAAAGCTGCAGAAGGAATAGTGGTTGCAGGCAACAGCAAAGGACAATTGTTCGCCCTAGATCAGCAAACAGGCGAACAAAAGTGGGTGGCACAATTAACAGGTGCAATTCTTGCACCTTCATTGATTCAGTCTGGTCGTGTGGTCACTGTCAGCAATGATGGCACGGTGTATGCGCACAACGTAGAAACGGGTCAATTGGTATGGACCTATAACTTGCCAAACGTACAGTTTAGCTTACGTGGTATGGCTGCACCTGTTGCTTTAGACCCGCGTACAGTCTTAATTGCTTCGGCAAATGCCTATGTTTATGCCTTAGATATTGTGACAGGCGTACCACGCATGCAACGTCGTGTCGCAATCAGTGAAGGTCGTTCAGACATTCAACGCTTAAATGATATTGATGGTGACCCTGTAGTTGCCGGCCAATTCTTGGTGACCACAAGCTATCAAGGTCAGGTCACTGTATTGGACTTGGCATCGCAACAGGTGATCTGGAGCGAAGACATGAGCAGCACCAAACGCCCAGAAGTAGCGGGTAATGGTGTGTTTGTCAGTAGTGATGACGGTAAAATTGCTGCCTATGAAATCACGTCTGGGCAACAACTTTGGGAAAATGACAGTTTACTGAATCGTCGTTTGTCTAATCCTGTGTTGTTAGGTCAGTATTTGGTGGTAGGCGACTTAGACGGTGTATTGCATTTGCTTGACCCAAGTTCAGGTCAGTTGGTTGGACGCTCAAAAACCAGCGGTGAAGTACGCACATTGCGTGTCATTGACAATCAGCTCTATGTAGCAACGCAAAAGGGTGCTTTCAGCGTTTGGCAGAACCGTTAATTTTATTCTGACTTTTATGCTAAAATAGTCGTCCGTATTTTTACGCGGGGTAATTGAATGTTCAATACCCCGTGTTTTTATTTAGATATTTGATCTACTTTCTCCACAGTTTCTGATGTTCAGGCCATTTAAGTTGGCTGATCTTGTATAAAGGTTAATCTATGAAACCCGTAATTGCGCTCATTGGTCGTCCGAACGTCGGAAAATCAACGCTGTTTAACCAGATTACCAAGAGCCGTGATGCGCTTGTTGCCGACTTTGCTGGTCTGACACGTGACCGAAAATATGGTGATGCTACTTACCAAAACAAGTCCTTTATTGTTGTGGACACAGGTGGTATTGGCGAAACCGAAGGCGGTATTGACTCTTATATGGCAGAGCAGTCAAAAACTGCAATCCACGAAGCGGACATCATTATTTTTGTGGTGGATGCACGCGCAGGTTTACTCGCATCGGATGAGCAAATTGCACGTGAATTGCGTACTTTAGGCAAAAAAGTATTCTTGGTGGCCAACAAGGTCGATGGCGTACATGCCGAAGCAGCCTTGGTGGAATTCTTCAAGCTAGGTATGGGCGAACCATTACAAGTGGCTGCTAGTCACGGACGTGGCGTACAGCAAATGCTGGAAGATGTTCTGGCTGATATTCCTGAAGACGAAAACCCAGATGCACATGACCAAGACACAGGTTTGCGTTTAGCCATTATTGGACGTCCAAACGTGGGGAAATCTACGTTGGTCAACCGTTTATTGGGTGAAGAGCGCGTAGTTGCATTTGACCAACCTGGAACAACACGTGACTCGGTTTATATTCCATTTGAGCGTAATGGGCGTAAATACACCTTAATTGATACTGCGGGTGTGCGTCGTAAAGGTAAGGTGGATGAAATGATTGAGAAATTCTCAATTGTGAAAACCTTACAAGCCATGAAAGATGCTCACGTTGTGGTAGTGGTGGTTGATGCACGTGATGGTATTGTAGAGCAAGACTTACACTTGATTGGTTATGCACTCGAAGCAGGGCGTGCCATGGTGGTTGCGATTAACAAATGGGACAATATGTCTGAGTATGATCGCAAGCAATGTAAGCTAGATGTAGAACGTCGTTTTGACTTTATTCCATGGGCAAAAATTCACCTGATTTCTGCATTACATGGTACAGGTGTGGGCGATCTATACCCATCTATACACCGTGCTTATGAATCATCACATTTGAAAGTTTCACCTGCTAAACTGACACAAATTTTGAATGATGCGACTGATGCGCACCATCCACCAAAAGTACAGGGGCGTGCCATCAAAATGCGCTATGCGCATATGGGCGGACAAAACCCACCTACAATTGTCATTCACGGCAACAAGGTAGATAAAACCCCTGCGGATTACCGTCGCTATTTAGAAAATGTGTTCCGTAAAGTGTATAAACTTGAAGGTACACCGGTAAAAATTGAATTTAAAACTTCTGAAAACCCATTTGAAGGACGTAAGTCACAGGTGGATGAACGTACCGCAGCACGTCGCCGCCGCTATGTACAGAAGTTCAAGAAAGCTGAGAAAAAGTTTAAGCGTGGTTAAGCTGTCATTTTTCAAGATGCAAAAAAAGCCCGAATTTTAAATTCGGGCTTTTTATTGTGTGCGGCATATTGGGGTAGCATTACCTTATGCGCGCTTTGCCAATAATCGATTCGACCAACGATTTAACCATTGCGGGCTGATGCCAGACAATTGCATTAAGGTTTTGGCTTTTAAACCTACCGCACGGTGGGTGTTGGTCAGAATAGAGTCTTTGGCCGTTGCTTGCTGATAAACCACTTGCGCTACATCTTCTGCTGAGAGATGTACCCCCATATTTTGAATGGTGCCAGCATTCATATCTTTAACCATGGCTGTTTGCACAAAAAGTGGCATTACATCTAACACACGAATACCAAATTTATCCCATTCTATATCTAATCCTTCAGTGATGCCACGCACAGCAAATTTAGAAGCAGAGTAAGAGATTAAATCAGCTTGTCCATAAATTGCAGAGGCGGAAGACAGATTAATCACCCGAGCAAAACTAGCCTGTTTCAAATAAGGCAAAGCGGCGTGACAGCCATTCAACACGCCATTGACATTGACTGCCATGGTACGGTGATGAGCTTCTATAGGTGTATCTTCAAAAGCACCTGAATATAAAATTCCAGCATTGTTGACTAAAATATTGAGTTCACCCGCCCATTGGCAAAAATCTGACAAAGCAGCTTGCCAGCTGGTATAGTCCGCTACATCCAATAAGCCTGCATGCGCACGTTCACCCAGTTGATTGGCCAGTTGTTGGGCTTGGGTGAGATGAATGTCATAAATACCAACACGGTAACCTTGCTGGTAAAACAAACGGGCAATTGCCGCACCGATGCCTTGTGCAGCACCACTAATCAAGATACTGTGCATTTGAACTTGCTCCCTGATGTTATTTTTGTTGTACATATCGTCCTTGCGGTTTTGAGCATAGCAAAAAATATTCAGGTTTGTGCAAAAAAATGAAATAAGGAATATCTCATGCAGCAATTGCTTTCAGTCATGCAACAACTTCGTCAACAATGTCCGTGGGATCAAAAGCAGACCCCTGAAAGTTTGACCAAATATGCAATTGAAGAGGCCTATGAAGTCGAAGCCGCAGTACGTTCAGGTAATGTGGATGAAATTCGAGATGAACTAGGAGACCTTTTGCTGCAAGTGGTGTTTCAGGCACAAATGTATAGTGAGCAAGGTGCGTTTAACTTTCAGGATGTGGTGCAAGCTATTACTGAAAAACTGATTCGTCGTCATCCACATGTGTTTCAGGCCGAACAGTTTGCGCAGCTCAGCGCAGAAGATGTTGCTGCCTTATGGAAAACCATCAAACAACAAGAAAAACAGGGCAAGGCAAAATCACGTTTAGACGAAATTAAACATGCCCCTGCATTACAGCAGGCACAGCAAATTCAGCAGCATGCAGCCCAGTTAAGCTTTGATTTTCCAACTGTAGAAGAGGCTTATGTAAAACTTGAAGAAGAGTTGCAGGAATTACAGCAGGCGATTCAGCAGCAACAATCCGACGAAATACTGGATGAGTTTGGTGACTGTTTATTTTCTTTGATCAATGTAGGTCGTAAACTAGGCCTGTCCAGTGAAATGGCATTATTGAGCACAATTCATAAATTTAGAACACGCTTTGCTTACATAGAAGATCAAGCCGAATTACAACAAAAACAGATTGAAGAAATGAGTTTAGAAGAAATGGATCAGCTTTGGGAGCAAGCAAAACAACAATTAAAAGAATAGGTTAATCATTGTATGTATATACCACGCATATTGGGTTTGAGTTGGGCTGATTTCAAATTTACAGTACTTGGATTATGGGCAGTGTTGCTGTGTGGAATCAGTCTTCCCGCAACGGCACAGCAGTTCGACCAAAATTATTTAAAATGGAAAGCGCAGCAAGAAACGCAAGATCAGCGTTTGACTGCAAAGCAAACGCCTGCTGCCACATCACAATATTATTTAGCACGTCCGACAGAACGAGTAAGTTCTGGTGTTCAGAAAGTCCGTTTGAACAGTGCATCGCTAGAGCAACTGCAACAACTGTCAGGGATTGGCTTGAAAAAGGCTGAAGCGATTGTGGAATATCGTAAACAAAAGGGACAGTTTCAAAGTATCGAAGAGTTACAGCAGGTCAAAGGCATTGGCCCTGCATTATTTGCCAAAAATAAACACAAACTGGCGCTGTAGTGACAAAGGGTAAATTTAATCTGTGCTTTGTAAAATTAGCGTGTGAATCAAATTGCCCTTTGATTGTGATAGAGATATGATTAGCGACATCTTATATATTTTACGTTCAGACGTAGGAGACAGCGTCTTTTGCAAACTTTGCGCGCGTCAAAATGTGGTTTATCTACCGCTCAATTACCTTCTTCCATTTTAGATGTTTTAGATGCTTTAACTAAAGCAGGCTATGAAGCCTATATTGTAGGCGGTGGAGTTCGTGACTTAATGTTGGGGCTGAATCCTAAGGATTTTGATGCCGTGACCAATGCCACACCATCACAAGTGAAAGAGGTTTTCGGACGACGTTGCCGAATTATTGGACGACGTTTTGAGCTGGCGCATGTCTACGCAGGACGTGAACTGATTGAAGTAGCGACTTTCCGTGCGCCACCCAAAAAAGCTGTGACTTCTGCCGCAGGCATGATTCTTCGCGACAATAACTGGGGTACAATCGAGCAAGATTTTGCCCGTCGTGATTTTTCAATCAACGCATTGTATTACCAGCCCCGCAAAGGCATAGTGCTGGATTTTTGCAATGCCGTAGATGATATTAAGCATAAAAACTTACGTTTATTGGGTGATCCAACCCTACGTTTTGAAGAAGACCCTGTGCGTATGCTGCGGACTTTGCGCTTCGCTGCTAAATTGAACTTCAATATTGATCCAAAAATTCTAAAAATTTTTACGCCTGAAATGACGCAATTATTGCGTGATGTTTCACCCCACCGTTTGTATGATGAGTCGCAAAAGCTCTTTACGATGGGGCATCTAAACAAAGTTTTACCAATGTTGATTGATTTCGGAATTTGGCGTCAGTTATTTGCCGATATTAAACCTGACATTAATCCGTTTATTGAACGTGCTGCAAAAAATACAGATCAACGTATTGCCATTGGCAAAACGATTAATCCTGCATTTTTCTATGCAGTGCTGTTGTGGCAACCATTTTTAGAGCGTTGTGACTTTTATTTATCTAAAGGTGTAGTTGCAGCCGAAGCACGTGCACAGGCAGGTTTAGATGTGCTGAAACGTCAAGCAACACGTACCATCATTCCACGTTTTGCTGAAACTTTTATTCGTGAAGTATGGGAAATGCAAACCCGCTTGTTGCAACCTAAGCCACAGCAGATCGAAGCCTTATCGGGACATGCGCGTTTCCGAGCAGGTTTTGACTTCTTGTTATTGCGAGAAAAATCAGGCGATAGCTCAACCCTAGGCATGGGCCAATGGTGGGATGCCTATCAGCTCATGAGCACCGATGAAAAAGAACGTGCGATTGCTCAATACAACCGGTCACGTGCTAAGAGCCGCCGTAAAGCAGCGCCTGAGCCTGTTGAGGTGTTAGCTCAGCAGATTGATCATCAAATTGAGCCTTTGGTGAATGAGCCTGAGCCACGCAGCCGTCGTGCGCGTAAAGCCAAGCAATATGAAGAAAATCGTGCTCAACGTTCTGCAAGCACTCATGAGTCTGGTATTGCTGCAGATCATCCAATTTTAAAACGTAAACGTGTACAACGTGATTTAAGCCAAGTGATTTTTGGGCCTACACAATGAGCAACATCACCTATATTGGTTTAGGCAGTAATTTGGGCGACTCTCGTCAAATTTTAGCCGATGCTGTACAAAAACTGGCAACTTTGGGTGCTGTGCAGACCTCAAAGCTGTACCAAAGTCCACCCATGGGGCCACAAGATCAGCCAAACTATTTAAATGCCGTAGTGCGTTTGGAAACAGAACTTGAACCTCTAGCGTTGTTGGATGAGTTACAGCGTTTTGAACAGGAGTCGGGTCGGGTGCGGTTACGTCATTGGGGTGAGCGCACGCTAGATTTAGATTTATTGATTTATGGCGATGCCACGATTGAAAATGAACGTTTGACTGTACCGCATGTGGGTGTGTTAGAGCGTGATTTTGTCGTCATCCCATTGTTAGATTTAGATGCTAATTTAAGCGTCAAAGGACAAGCTTTAAAACATTTGGCATTGCTTGAACATCCGAACTTAACAGTTGCGGATGCAGGGGATTGGGCAGGGCTGTAAAGTTTTAAATTAAGCATGAGTAATGCTTTTCCATAGAGGAATATTTTCATGATTAGTCTAAGTGACCTAAGAAAATTTAAAGCGGAAGGTCGCAAATTCTCCTGCCTGACTTGCTATGACGCAAGCATGGCAAAGGCAATGGAAGTTGCCGAAATTGACACAATTTTAATTGGTGATTCTTTGGGCATGTCAATTCAGGGACGTGACTCGACTTTGCCTGTGACTGTGGCCGATATGGCTTATCACACCGCTGCGGTACGCCGTGGCAATCAGCATGCTTTTATTCTGACAGACCTGCCATTTATGAGTTATGCCACCTTAAATGATGCACTGCAAAGCTCGAAAGAAGTCATGCAGGCAGGTGCGCAAATGGTCAAAATGGAAGGCGGTGCATGGCTCAGTGAAACCGTTGCAACATTAACCCGTAACGGTATTCCAGTGTGTGTGCATTTGGGTTTGACACCGCAATCGGTGCATGTGTTTGGTGGCTACAAGTTGCAAGCGCGTACCCGTGAAGCGGCAGACAAGCTGATTGCAGACTGTAAAGCGGTGGTGGATGCAGGTGCGGCAATTTTATTGCTGGAATGTGTACCTGCACAGCTAGGTCAGGAAATTTCAGAGCTATTCCCTGAAATTCCTGTGATTGGCATTGGTGCTGGTGCAGCAACCGATGGTCAAGTCTTGGTGGTACAAGACATGCTAGGGCTTACCTTTGGTCGCATGGCAAAATTTGTTCGTAACTTTATGAAAGAACAAGCGGGTGAAACTGCTATTTTAGATGCATTTAAAGCCTATCATGCCGCAGTACAAGATGGCTCTTTCCCTGCACGTGAACATACTTTCCAAGTTGAGTTGTAATATGAAAACCGAAACCACAATTCAAGGCTTAGCAGCATCTTTACAGCCTGCACGTGCTGCGCGTAAAACCATTGGTTTTGTGCCAACCATGGGAAATTTGCACGAAGGGCACTTAACTTTGGTGCGTGAAGCGAAAAAAATATGTGATTTGGTGGTGGTCAGTATTTTTGTGAATCCAATTCAATTTGGTCCAAATGAAGACTTTGACAGTTATCCACGGACTTTAGATCAGGACAGCCAACTGTTGGCAGATGTTGGTTGTGACATTATTTTTGCGCCTTCTGTGGAGCAAATGTATGGCAATAAGCCACGTTTGACCAATATTTCTGTTAGCGATATTACTGCAGATTTGTGTGGCTTACAGCGCCCGGGTCATTTTGATGGGGTCGCAGTCGTAGTGACCAAATTGTTTAATATGGTGCAGCCAAACTATGCTTTCTTTGGCGAAAAAGACTATCAACAATTGGCGGTGATTCGTCAGTTTGTGCGTGATTTAAACATTCCGCTTGAAGTGATTGGTGTACCCATTGTACGCGCAGCAGATGGCTTGGCGCTCAGTTCGCGTAATGGCTATTTGAGTGCAGAACAGCGTCAAATTGCGCCGACGATTTATCAAAGTCTAAAAGCAGCAGAACAGGCGTTACAGCAAGGCGAAAGCTTGTCACAAGTGTTAGCGAATATTAAGACCACATTGACAGCTGCGGGCTTTGTTGTGGACTATGTAGAAGCACGTACAACAGAATTGCAAAAAATTGAAGCATTTAGTGAAGATGTTGTGCTATTCGTTGCTGCAAAACTGGGCAATACACGTTTAATTGACAATTTGCAGGTCAAACATTCTGCATAGTTCGCAATATAAGGGTTGCATGCCATGAAACGTATTTTGATCGTCACAGGTCAATCGGGTTCAGGAAAATCTTCGGCATTACAGGTGTTGGAAGATTTAGGTTATTACTGTATTGATAATTTACCCTTGGCATTGCTCCCAGAAATTGTAGACAAACTGGATCAGGAAAATAATTTAGAGCAGTTGGCGTTGGGGGTGGATGTACGCAGTACCCGTGCCGACTTGCAAGAGTTTGATCTGGTATTTGAACAACTGCAGAAGCATGGATCGGTAGATATTATTTATCTGACCACGCAGGATCAGGAACTGATTGCCCGCTTTAGTGCATCACGCCGTCCGCATCCATTGTCGAGTCGATTTAAAAGCTTAAATGAATGTATCCAAGAAGAAAAAACCTTGTTGATGCCTATTCAGTTTCGCTCGACTGTGCATATAGATACTACCGATAAAAGCGTGCATGACCTAAAGCATGTATTGCTGTCTAAACTTGGGCAAAGCGATCATTTAATTGTGATTTTACAGTCCTTTGGTTATAAGCACGGCATTCCGCTAGATGCCGACTATGTTTTTGACGTACGGCATTTACCCAACCCGCATTGGGATTTAGAGCTGCGAAAACATTCAGGTTTAGATGCACCCGTGCAGGAGTTTTTGCAACAAAGCCCGCAAACTCATGAAATGTTTAAAGACATTTATCAGTTTTTAGAAAAATGGTTGCCTGCTTTTGCCGAAGGGCATCGTCACTACATCACCATTTCTATTGGCTGTACTGGTGGGCAACATCGTTCTGTTTATATCGTAGATAGACTAAAAAAAGCACTTGAGGCAAAATGGTCTATACAAGTCTTACACCGAGAAATGAAGCACTGGTCATGATTGACACAACTGTTGACGTAATTAATAAACTAGGTTTACATGCACGGGCATCTGGGAAACTGATAGAAGTGACCACCAAATTCCGTTCGTCAATCCAAATTGGCAAAGGCGACAAGTTGGTCGATGCCAAAAATATTATGTCCTTGCTCATGCTGGGTGCAGGCAAGGGAACTACTTTACGCTTGGTGATTGATGGGGCAGATGAAGAAAAAGCTTTATCTGACATTCAAGCACTATTTGCAGCAAAATTTTACGAGGCAGATTAATCGTGGCACGTCGACCGCAACGTTTTACTGAAGATGACTTTGAATCTTTAGAAGGGCGTGCAAGTAAAACCGAACAGAAAAAAGCCGTACAGCGTATGGCTGCTCTGGGCGAACAATTGGCGCAGTTAAGCACCAAACAAATTCAGAAACTTCCTGTAGAAGAGCGTTTAATTGACGCTTTGCTGGAATTGCAAGGAATCACTTCACATGAAGCACGCCGTCGTCAGTGTCAGCGTATTGGTAAACTGCTACGCAATGAAAATGAAACGGTGATTTTGTCGTATTTGACGCCACAACAAGGCGCAAAGAAAACCGCGCAGTTACAGCGTTGGGTGGAGCGTATTATTAAAGATGGTGACCCTGTCATCAATGATTTTAGTAAAACCTACAAAGCTGCAGAACGTCATACGTTGCGTCAGCATCTGTTACGTATTCACCGTGATATGAAACAGGAAGTGCCTGAAGAGGAATTAGAGGCCTCTAAACTCAAGTTATTCAACTATGTGCAACAGGTTGCGCTCTTGTCTGAAAGTTAAGTCAAATTAAGTTGAGTTAGAGCAAATCTGAAGATGGTTGTAGATTATTAACTCATTCGAAAATAAAAAAACGACTCCAAGATGAGTCGTTTTTTTATTTGGATTTGCTATGAGGATGTGTAGTGGGTACATCTTCATAGTTTTAGATTAAATTTAGCCTTAACCAAACTCTCCGACTGAACGCTCTTTGGCCCATTCACGCAATACAAACTTTTGTAATTTGCCTGTAGAGGTTTTTGGAATTTCAGTAATCACCACATCTTTTGGTACTTTAAAGCGTGCTAAGTGCTGGCTGCAATAGGCAATGATTTCTTCAGGGCTGGCCTGTTTACCGTCTTTGAGCTCGATAAAGGCACATGGTACTTCCTGCCAACGAGGGTCAGGTTTTGCTACCACTGCAGCAGTTAGCACAGCAGGGTGTTGATACAGGACTTCTTCAACTTCCAGTGACGAAATATTTTCGCCCCCTGAAATGATCACGTCTTTAGAGCGGTCAGTAATTTTGGCATAGCCGTCGGGTTGGCATACGGCTAAATCACCCGTATGGAACCAACCACCTGCAAATGCTTCTGCGGTAGCTTCTGGGTTTTTCAAATAGCCTTTCATCACGATATTGCCACGGAACATAATTTCGCCCATGGTCTTACCATCTTTGGGTACAGGTTGCATTGTTTTAGGGTCAAGAACTTTCATGCCATCCTGCAATGGATATGGCACACCCTGACGAGAATGTAACTGTGCTTGTTCCTGAATAGACAAGTCGCTCCAACCTGCTTGAGAAGCACAGAGTGCAGATGGGCCATAAGTTTCAGTCAGGCCATAAACGTGAGTAACATTAATGCCAATATTGCGCATACCTTCAATAATTGCGGCTGGTGGTGCAGCACCTGCTACCATGACTTCTACACGGTGGTCAAACTGGGTCTTTTTCTCATCTGGGGTGTTAATTAACATCGATAAGACAATTGGTGCACCGCAGAAATAATCGACTTTGTGTTCTGCAATCAGTTTGAAAATCAGTTCAGGGTCGACTTTACGCAAGCAGATATTGGTACCACCATTGGCGGCCATGGTCCACGCAAAACACCAGCCGTTACAGTGGAATAAAGGTAGCGTCCATAAGTATTTGGCACGCGGTGTCATACCACAGGCAATGATATTACTTGCTGCATTAATATATGCACCACGATGATGGTAAACCACGCCTTTCGGGTTGCCTGTGGTGCCTGATGTGTAATTTAGACTAATCGCATCCCATTCATCTTGCGGTAAATGCCATTCAAAATTCGGATCACCCGCTGCGAGCCATGTTTCGTATTCAATTTGTCCGATGCTAAGGGCATTCGTAGCATGTTCGTATTCTGCGTCGCTGACATCAATGACATAAATTTCATGCGTTACCATTGCCAAGGCTTCCTGCGCCAAGGCTGCAAATTCAGGGTCAACCAAAAGTACTTTGGATTCAGCATGATCTAGCATAAATGCCAGTGTTTTGGCATCTAAGCGGGTATTTAAAGTATTTAACACTGCCCCCGCCATAGGTACGGCAAAATGTGCTTCCAACATAGCAGGAACATTCGGGAGCAGCACCGAAACAGTATCGTTTTTGCTAATGCCTAATTGTTGAAGTTGATGGGCAAATTGGCAGCAGCGCAAATAGGTTTCACGCCATGTGATTTGGCGAGAACCATGAATAATCGCATTTTGATGTGGGTAAATATAAGCCGCCCGTTCTAAGTAACGTAAAGGGGACAAGGCTACAAAATTGGCGGGTGTACGCGGTAATTCATCGTATGCGCTGACCATTGTTATTCTCCATATATGTCGTTATTTTATCCAGCAGAGGGTCTGCTGACATTTCATGAATGGCTTGCGCTGTAGGCTAAAACTGAGCAGATCAGGCATGAAACGCAGGGAATAGCGAGACTATTGCCAAGTTTCATAACGCAATCTGAGAAAGTTTTAGCCACAGTCCTTTGGAACAAGCATATTTTTTGCTGCTATTACGTTATGAGTCAGTCATTTAGATGACTAAATTTCCTGCCTCATGCCTTATATCAGCTAAAAAATATGCGTTGTCGCAAACATGGATGAATTGGCAACAGACCCTAAAAGATAGGGATTTTATGGCAGCTTTGCAGTTATGCTTTAGTCGAAATCCTGTTGTTTTTATTTTTGTTCGCTTGTAAGTCGGTTTAAATAATGAGTGAAGTAAAATTTAACTTTTTGTTTTTCTTTAAGAATAATCAGTGTTTATGATGTGATCTGATTTTTATACAGTGAAGGGCTGAGTCCTGTCCATCGTTTAAAGGCACGTCTAAATTCACGCAATTCACTAAAGCCCAGTTGCTGACTGACTTCACTAATGGAAAGGGATTGTTGTAGCAGTTGTTTGGCTTTATTTTCTAAAACACGTTGTCTTAAATTTTGGAAACTACAGCCCTCAGCTGAAAGCTGTCTGCGCAAATGTCTTTCACTCATTTGAAAATGCTGCGCTGCTTGCGTCATATCAAAATGCTGCGGTAAATGCTGCTCAATCAGATAACTTAGTACATGTGCATATTGCTGCTGATTAATCGCCTGCATATCTTGCAATGCCATTTGGCAGACACGCATAGCGGTGCTGTAGTTGGCAGCACTTGCGGTTTTAATGTTACGGGTAAAAATTTCAGGACGAAATACCAGTGCATTCATGTGTGATGAAAAATGCAAAGGACATTGATAATGTGCGTGATAAGCATCTAAATGCGCAGGTTTGGCAAAACTAAAATGTACTTCGAGCAAATCTTGATGATCCCCCAACATCACATCTAAACAGCTAATAATACTGGACAGGGCTTCATCGCAGAAAAAGCGCAACAACTGACCTGTAGGGTAGCGCTCTTTGATGACTAACATGGGATGGTTAGAGGAAAAATCATAATCCAAGTCCATTACGCTGCCTGAAATTGGATGGTATTGCAGTCCTGTCTGTAGCGCTTCGACAATATTTTATTGTCAGCAAAGTGAGTGTAATGATTTAGCTTTTGGTTCCATGCTGCTCAAACCCAGTGATTTCGACCTGAACGATTTCTCTGCTTTGCAGTGCGCACTTTGGATTGCTACGCCTGTATTGAAAGTTTTGCCGCAGGTGCAAGTGCCAGGTTTAGATCGTTTGCAGCCCTATTTGCCGCAGCGTGATCAAGCTGTATTTGTCTATGGCGGTTATTGGTTGGCAGATTATATTTATCCTGCGGGCAGTCATCCGCATGCCTTATATGGTCGCAGTAGCAATCAAGAGCTGATTCAAGTGCCAAAACAGTATCAAATTTGTATAGATGATTATGTGTTTTTACGTCCCCAGCAGAGTGAAGCGATCTTGCCGCAGTTTGCTGTGGTCTATGCTTATACACAGGGACAATGGGACTTATGGCCTTGCTTTAAGGAATAAAACAGAGGAAAACATGATTCTTTGGCTTTTTTAGGTCACAAAGGTTTAAACCTGTACCCAAGCCGTGTAAAATTTAAGGCGCTTTTTATTTATACACCGTTTTTATCTTTTGAGGGTCTCCCTTAATCATAATCTCGCGGTGATATGCTCCATGGTACGGGGCATCACTCCTTAAGGATTTTTATCTATGCCTATTATCACTTTGCCAAATGGCGATCAAAAACAGTTTGATCAAGCCGTATCTGTGATGGAAGTTGCTCAAAGCATCGGTCCAGGTCTTGCCAAAAATACAGTTGCTGGACGCGTCAATGACCGTTTGGTAGATGCTTGTGATTTAATCACCGAAGATGCAACCTTACAAATTATCACGCCAAAAGATGAAGAAGGCGTAGAAATTATCCGTCACTCATGTGCGCACTTGGTAGGGCATGCTGTAAAGCAGCTTTTCCCAGAAGCAAAAATGGTGATTGGTCCTGTTATTGAAGAAGGTTTCTACTACGACATCTGGATGCCACGTCCATTTACCTTAGATGACTTGGCTGCTATCGAAGAGCGCATGAAAAAGCTCATCGACCAAGACTATGATGTCGTGAAAAAAATGACCCCGCGTGATGAAGTGATTGCAGAATTTACCGCACGTGGCGAAGAATATAAATTACGTTTGATTGCAGATATGCCAAACGAAACCCAAATGGGCTTGTACTATCACCAAGACTATTTGGATATGTGTCGTGGTCCACACGTACCGAACACTAAATTCTTAAAATCATTTAAATTGACCAAAATCTCGGGTGCTTACTGGCGCGGAGATGCGAAAAACGAACAGTTACAACGTATTTATGGTACGGCTTGGGCAGACAAAAAGCAGCTTGCAGCCTACATCAAACGTATTGAAGAAGCTGAAAAGCGCGACCACCGTAAAATTGGTAAAGCATTAGACTTGTTCCACATGCAGGAAGAAGCACCAGGTATGGTGTTCTGGCATCCAAATGGCTGGACGATTTATCAAGTACTTGAGCAATACATGCGTAAAGTACAGCAAGAAAATGGTTACTTAGAAATTCGCACCCCGCAAGTGGTCGATTTCACCTTATGGGAAAAATCAGGACATGCTGCCAACTATGCAGATAACATGTTCACTACCCATTCTGAAAACCGTAACTATGCAGTAAAACCAATGAACTGCCCATGTCACGTACAAGTCTTTAACCAAGGGCTAAAGTCGTATCGTGATTTGCCAATTCGTCTGGCAGAATTTGGTTCATGTCACCGTAATGAGCCATCGGGTTCATTGCACGGCATTATGCGTGTACGTGGCTTTACTCAAGACGATGCACACATTTTCTGTACCAAAGAACAAATTGGGCCTGAAGTTGCAGACTTCATTCAACTGACTTTAGATGTTTATAAAGACTTCGGTTTTGAAGATGTGCAAATGAAGCTATCTACACGTCCTGAAAAACGTGTAGGCGATGATGCACTGTGGGATATGGCAGAAAAATCTTTGGCAGATGCTTTAGATGCTGCAGGTTTGGAATGGGAGTTACAACCGGGTGAAGGCGCGTTCTACGGTCCGAAAATTGAATTCTCACTCAAAGACTGCTTAGGTCGTGTGTGGCAATGTGGTACAATTCAATGTGACTTTAACTTGCCTGAACGTTTAGAGGCATCTTATGTCACTGAAGACAATGATCGTGATCAGCCTGTAATGTTGCACCGCGCAATTCTTGGCAGTTTTGAACGATTTATTGGTATACTTATTGAGCACTATGCAGGCTTTATGCCACCATGGTTAGCGCCAGTGCAAGCTTGTGTGATGAATATTACAGATTCACAAGCTGCTGCAAGTGAACAGGTCGTCGCAAAACTTAAAGAAAACGGTATTCGTGCTATTTCTGACTTGAGAAATGAGAAAATCGGCTTTAAGATTCGTGAGCGTACATTAGAGCGTATTCCATATTTATTGGTACTTGGGGACCGTGAAGTGGAAGAGGGTACTGTAAACGTGCGTACTCGCTCAGGAACAAATTTGGGTACTATGTCAATTGATGCTTTCATTGACCTAGTGAAAACAGCCGTCGCAGAACGCGGCCGGTATATTGTGGAGTAACAGCGATTAAACAGCCTGACCGTAATCAACAGGGCGGAAAATCTAACCGTCCTGCTTTGAATGATGAAATTCGTGCAAAAGAAGTCCGTCTTGTAGACGAAAATGGTGAGCAAAAAGGGATTGTAAGCTTAGCTGATGCATTGCGTGCAGCCGAAAGCGTAGACCTTGATTTGGTGGAAATTGTGGCAAATGCCGAACCACCAGTTTGTAAAATCATGGACTTTAACAAGCATTTGTTTGATCTAAAGCAAAAGCAGAAAGAAGCGAAGAAAAAACAGCATCAAGTACAGGTGAAAGAAATCAAACTCCGCCCTGCGACTGATGTTGGTGATTACAACGTAAAATTACGTGCAATTATCAAATTCCTTGAAGAAGGGAACAAGGTAAAAATCACTTTACGCTTCCGTGGTCGTGAAATGGCTCACCAACAGTTAGGTTTGGCTCAATTGCAAAAAGTTGAAGCAGATGTAACCGAATATGGTGTAGTTGAACAAGCACCAAAAATGGAAGGTCGTCAAATGGGTATGTTACTTGGACCGAAAAAGAAAAAGTAACCTCATCTTGAACTGAAAAAAGCACTGCAGCATCGCAGTGCTTTTTTTATGCCTGGAAGAAAAATTGTATTGATTCCTATTTATAAGATACATCAAAATTAAATCATTAAATTGTATGGAGCAAGGCAGGTTAAGTCAGCAAAAATCTCTACAGTACAGAGCGCAATAGCAAAGTAAAACATGCTATAAATGAATTCGCAGCAAAATAATGCCCACCCAAAAGTAAAAAATAGTGAAGGATAGAACATGATTGATCTTTATTATTGGGGTACGCCCAACGGTCACAAAATTACCATCGCACTGGAAGAAATGGGTTTGGAATATCAAATTTTCCCCATCAATATTTCGGAAAATGATCAGTTCCAGCCAGACTTTTTGAAAATTTCACCAAATAATAAAATTCCTGCCATCGTAGATCAGCAAGGACCGCGTGGTGAGCCAATTTCTGTATTTGAGTCGGGTGCAATTTTGCAATATCTTGGGCGTAAAACAGGTATGTTCTACCCAACCGATGAGCAAGAGCGGGTAGAAGTGGAGCAATGGCTTATGTGGCAAATGGGTGGCTTTGGGCCAATGCTGGGGCAAAATCATCACTTTAACCGCTATGCGCCTGAAAAAATTCCTTATGCAATTGAACGTTATATTAATGAGTCCAAGCGTTTATATGGGGTATTGAATAAGCAATTAACTGGGCAAAAGTTTGTGGCAGGTGAGTATTCAATTGCAGATATGGCTATTTTACCGTGGGCATTAAGCCATGAATGGCAAAGTATCAACTTAGAAGATTTTCCGTACGTGAAAGATTACGTTACACGTTTAACAGCACGACCTGCGGTGCAGAAGGCATTGAGTATTCAAGTTTAAAACAAGTTTTATGCTAAGATGCTCAGCCACCTGATGAGACATAATTTTCAGGTGGCTTTTTTATTGGATGTGTTATGCAAGAATTTTTTCTCAACTTCACCAAAATTGTTGAAAATAATGCCAAAGTATATTGGAGCATTATTATTGGAATCGTGAGTTGCCTCATGCTTTTTGTGGCAGAAGCATTTCATGTGCAAAACTTGATTAGTACTTTAAATAGTACAGATCAACAAGTGTTACGTGCTGCAATTGAACCGATCACTCAACGTTATACATGGGCACGTGCGGTTTTGATTCTATTGTGTATTATTTGGGCAAACATAGAATACCGTAAAACCAAACAGACTTTAGGGCTTTAATTTTTTGATGGCTTGGTCGCTGCTGGGTTTATTCCTATCTGCCTTTGGTGCTGCCACGTTATTACCACTACAATCTGAAGCGGTATTACTTGGACTGTTATTTGAAGGCCGCTATGCACCTATATGGCTGATTACTGTTGCGAGTTTAGGCAATATTTTAGGCTCTTGTGTGAACTGGTATTTGGGACTACGTCTGGAGCATTATAAAAATAAAAAGTGGTTTCCTGTTTCGGCTACACAACTTGAAAAGGCACAGCGCACCTACGCCAAATTTGGATTTTGGTCTTTGTTGCTCAGTTGGGTGCCCATCATTGGTGATCCGATTACCCTGATCGCAGGCCTGATGAAAGAAAACTTTGCCCGTTTTGTGTTGATGGTCAGTCTGGCCAAAATCGGGCGTTATTTGTTTATTTATGTCGCTTATACTTGGGTCTAACGCTGAATGATGGCAGTTATTCTTGAGCAGTCAATTCATCACAAGTATCTAAATCAAAGTAAATTTCATCTTTCAATTTTGACTTTTTGTAGAGCCAAAATTTACGTGGTACTTCAACTTGTGCGCTTTTAACAGCAGCTAACACCTGTTGATCAAGCGCATACTGACCAGAACCTTTAGTGATTTTTGCTGTTTTTACTTGCCCGTGTTTATTTATTTTAAATTGAAACTTCACGGTGCGTGAATGATCTTTTAGTGCATCTGCACTTAAGTTGAGCTGTGGCTGACTGCGATACTGAAAAGCAACTTTTTGCTGTTGTTGCTGTGCTAACCAGTTTTTAGATTCAAAGGCAAATTGACAATCTTCAGATGAATTATCCTGAAATCTTAAATTAAAGCTTTGAAAACCAATTGTTGCAACCGCAGTATCATCTACATAATGCGGCTGAATTTCTGCGGCAAGCACTGCTTGAAGCAAGATGTTATCGAGCTTTTTAAGCCCAGTACTTTCCTGAATTGTGGCTTGACGGATTTTACCGGTTTCGTCTGCATGAATACGTACAATTGCTGCGCGGTTTTGTTGATTTAGGTCTTCATTTTTATATTGTGGTTGTGGGAAAGTACGCCACGCCAAACGGGTTGTTAAATGCGCGGGCAGGGCTGCACTTTTTTGAACCTGTAGATTGGTTTCAGTTGGAACCGACTGCACCTGTTTGGCATAAATTGGTGATGTTGCAAGGCCAAGCAATAGGGAGTAATTAACTATAACTAAAAATATAGACAAATATTTGCATAAGTGCTCATTTTGTCTATGTCGATTCAGTAGTG
>NZ_JAAZQW010000015.1:0-59670 GCF_012371415.1 Acinetobacter sp. A3 | reverse complement strand
AAAAGATAATCATTTAAATCTCTAATAAATACCCACCTTGCCACTACTGAATCGACATAGACAAAATGAGCACTTATACAAATATTTGTCTATATTTTTAGTTATAGTTAATTACTCCCTATAGATTGATATTCCATCATTTATTTTGATGCACGCATTTTTGCGGGGAAAGTCGGTGCTTCTAAACGTGGCCCATCATAGTCTGGAATTGTGCCAAAACGGGGATCATGATTGACCCATTGCTCACGTGCAATGCTGAGTTCCTCTTGGGTACGACCGACGAGATTCCACCACAACAAAATTGGCGACTCAAAAGGTAATCCACCCAATAGCAACAAACGCGCACCCGCATGTAAATCTAGCTGAATTTCGGTTAAACCTGGTTCAAGCACCAGCATATTTTCATCGTTTAATTCATGCCCATGCACAGTGGCTGTGCCTTCCAACATCATCAAACCATATTCAAATTTAGGATTCAGCGGCAAACGGGTTGTCGTGCTGGTTTCACTATAAATATCTACCCCTAGCAACTCACTATGTACCAATACTGGCGAAGTAGTATTTAAAAACTCACCAACTAAGATGGTAAATTCCACTCCATCTTGCTGAACCACAGGCAACTCAGGGTAATGATCAAAACGTGGCGCCATATTGCGCTGATCATCAGGTAAAGCAATCCACAGTTGCGCTGTATGCATGTGTGTTTCGGTGTCGGGAGCAACTTCGGTATGTGAAATACCATAACCTGCAGTCATTAAATTAACCTGTTTGGGACGAATCAATTGCTTAGTACCCAAGCTGTCGGTATGCATAATGCTGCCTTCAATCATCCAGGTGAATGTTTGCAAACCAATATGCGGATGCGGCCCGACATCTAAGCCTTCACCTTGTGGAAAATTAACAGGACCTGCGTGATCTAGAAAACACCATGCCCCAATCATGCGTTTATGCCGACTCGGTAAAGCACGTTTAATTAAAGTTCCCTGCCCAATTTCAGCACTACGCAGCGGAAATTCCTGTATAAATTGCTTAACGTACTTATCACAATCGTCTGAATTGGAAAGCTCGGTATAATTGCTATTGCTCATCCTATACCTCTTATATTTCTGTAAATTCCTTGACTATTAAATACGCTAAATCACTAACGAAGAGCAAGATGAAATTTGTTGTTCTGATTTTTATGGTTCAAACTTGAACTACACCTTAAAATATATGGCATAATTTTGACCAAAATTTAAAAAAAATAGAGAAAATACCCAAATTTAGGGAGGTTATTTTTTCTGCATTTTGCGCATAATCCTAACTATAAGTTGTCAATTTGAGTAAATATCGCTATGTCTGTAAAAGCTCGAATGGGAGAACAGACCCGTTCGAAGATTTTAAGCAATCAGGAAGCCTCAGAAAAACTTTTAAAAACAACTGAGTGTGATCTTGAAAACCGACAAGCAATTGAAAAAGCATTGCAGCACCCTGCTGCGCAACTTCCACCACAATTTGAAACACATTTTTATCAACACCAAAATTTACATCAGCGTCGTTATTTACGCCAAGTCAATTACATTGGGCAAATGACGTTCCTGCTGTATTTCTTTATCGATTATTTCATCATTCCAGATGTCACTACGCTCTCGGCCACACTCCGTCTCAGTGCTGTTGTATTGGCGCTGATTGGCAATTATTTCTGCTTTAAATTGATCAAAGATATTCGCCTGCTGGATTTAATTTTACCGGTCAGCGCCACACTGTGCTGCGGTATTTGGTTCTATATCCTGTCGCAATCACAAAGCCCTTGGATTTCCACTTATGTTTATGCCTCGGTCATTTTTGTACTCATGGCCAATCTGTGTATTCAAGTGCGTTTCCGCCCTGCGGTCTATAATTCATTGGTCATGAGCGTACTCATGTTTTTTGGGGTGATTTCCCTCACCAACTTGCAGGATGCCTTAGTTTTTATGGTGATGTATATCCCTGTATGTTTGTTGAGTTTGTATATCAGCTGGATCAATACCCTAAATGCCCGCCATCACTTTTTACGCAGTTTGCTGGATGACTGGAATTTTCATACCTTGCAAGCCTTGGCGCATACCGATGAACTGACCCAACTCAATAACCGACGTCAGTTTGTACACATGGCAGAACACAAAATTCATGCATGGCCTAAATCTGAATCGGTCTGCTTGTTGATGTTTGATGTCGACTTTTTTAAACAAATTAACGATACCTATGGGCACGATATTGGAGATCGAGTCTTACAAAATATTGCAGACATTGCCCGTAAAGAAATGCGCCGCAAGGATATTTTGGCACGCTTTGGCGGTGAAGAGTTTATTGCACTGCTTAGTGAAACCAGCTTAGATGAAGCACTGATGATTTCAGAGCGCTTAAGACAAAAAATTGCTCAGCATGAAATGTGCATTGATAAAAAATGTTTTAATTTCACTGTCTCCATTGGCGTGTCGAGTTTAAAACCACAACAAACCGACTTGCAAACCCTGATTAAAGAAGCCGATTTGGCCTTATACCAAGCCAAACAACGTGGACGAAATTGTGTCATCAGCTTTGATGTGGGGATGCCTGAGCCCCCTAAATCTGCGGTAAAAAAAGAAATTAAATCTTGGATTGTTTAGCATACATAAAAAAAGAGCACATGGAGTGCTCTTTTTTATGTGTAAGAGGAAAACCTAGCTGCCGCAAGCATCTTGCACCTATCTTAAAGCTGTGCTTTAAAATGGGCTCATGTCGTAATTTAGGAACGAAGCAGTGCTGCTTGGAACCCCTAGCTGCCGCGCGCATAGCGCTTGGCGTAATTCAGGCACGAAGCAGTGCTTCGTGAAATCCCTGAATTACTCCCATTCAATGGTTGCAGGTGGTTTAGATGATACGTCATACACCACACGTGAAACTTCTGCAATTTCATTCATAATGCGTGTTGAAATACGATCCACCAAGTCATACGGCAAGTGTGCGAAACGTGCGGTCATAAAGTCCACTGTTTCTACGGCACGTAGTGCGATTACCCATGCATAACGACGACCATCACCGACTACACCAACAGATTTTACAGGTTGGAATACTGCAAATGCTTGAGCTGTTTTGTCATACCAGCCACTTGCACGTAATTCCTGCATGAAAATATCATCAGCTAGACGTAAAATGTCTGCATATTCTTTTTTCACTTCACCCAAAATACGCACGCCCAAACCTGGACCTGGGAATGGATGGCGGTAAATCATGCTGTGTGGCAAGCCTAAAGTGGTGCCAAGCTTACGAACTTCATCTTTAAACAAGTCACGTAATGGTTCAACCAATTCAAAAGCTAAATCTTCTGGTAAACCGCCCACGTTGTGGTGTGATTTAATCACATGCGCTTTGCCTTGTTTGCTGGCTGCAGATTCAATCACGTCTGGGTAAATCGTACCTTGTGCCAAGAATTTCACGCCATCCAGCTTACGTGCTTCTTCGGCAAAAACTTCAATAAATTCACGACCAATGATTTTACGTTTTTTCTCTGGATCAACTTCACCAGCCAATGCACCTAAGAAACGCTGTTCAGCGTCGGCACGAATTACGCGAATCCCCATGTTTTCTGCAAACATTTGCATCACTTGATCGCCTTCGTTCAAGCGCAACAAACCGTTGTCTACAAATACACACGTTAATTGATCGCCAATGGCACGGTGCAATAAGGCAGCAACTACAGATGAATCGACACCACCTGATAAGCCAAGTAATACTTTTTCATTGCCAATTTGCTGACGTAATTGTTCTACACGCAAGTCGATGATGTGTTCTGGTGTCCACAAACCACGGCAGCCACAAATTTGATGTACGAAGTTAGACAGTAATTCTGCACCTTTAGCCGTGTGCGTTACTTCTGGGTGGAATTGAATACCATAGAAACGGCGTGTTTCATCAGAAATCATCGCCACAGGGCAGCTTGGTGTGCTTGCCGTAATTTGGAAGCCTTCTGGAATACGTGCCACTTTATCGCCATGGCTCATCCAAACGTGCAATTGGTTTTCACGGTCTTGCAAGTTACCAATCAGTTTGTCACGTACCAAAATATCGACTTCGGCATAACCGAATTCATGCACTGAACCTGCTTCAACCTTACCGCCCAGTTGTTCTGACATGGTTTGTAGGCCATAGCAGATACCCAGTACAGGTACGCCTAAGTTAAATACAATTTCAGGTGCGCGTGGACTACCCTCTTGGTGAACACTTTCAGGTCCACCCGATAAGATAATACCGTTTGGATTAAATGCACGAATGTCTTCTTCCGACATATCGTAGGCATACATTTCAGAATATACACCCGCTTCACGAACACGACGTGCGATCAGCTGGCTATATTGCGAACCGAAATCCAGAATCAGGATACGATCTTCAGTAATTTGAGTATTGGTAGTCATGACAAACAACTATAGAAAGGCAAACGAATTAAGCGCGCTATTCTAGCATTTTTCCGCGCCTTGCGCACACTATTCAGACAATCCTAAAAATGGCTATTTTTCTTCGTGATATTGCAGTGACCACATACTCTAAGTTTTAAAAGACTATGCATTTTCTATGGCATAAAAAAAGCAACCTTCTTGAAGATTGCTTAAATTGTTGAGCTGATGTGGAAATCAATGACTTACTTTTTTGCTTCCAAAAGATGGTCTAGACTTATTTTGCCTGCACCGTAAAGCATGATGTAGAAGAAACTGCCAGCCAAACCAATATTTTTCATAAAGTTCAGCGCATCTTCTGGTGCAGCATGGAATAAAAATGCAGTTAAAAGACTAAAAACACCTAAACTCAGACCCACAACATGTGCTTGTAAACCGAATAGAATTGCCAAACCACCACCAAGTTCTAGCAAAATCACCAAAGGCAGTAGTGAACCTGAAACACCCATAGCTTGCATATAGCCCACTGTTGCATCATAGCCTGCTATTTTGCCCCAACCAGATACAATAAATAAATACGCTAAAAAAGCACGTGCAAATAAACTTACAATGGCTTGCACACTTGCTTTTTCGACCACACTTTTTAGCACAACATTTGGATTAAACATCAGATCACCTATATTTTTGATTCATTCTTGAAGACAAATACATCTTAGTTTTTTCAAAATTCAGGATAAATACGCATTTAAAAGACATGTTGTTGCATCTATGCAATGAAAAAGAACCGATGTGGCTGGTCTGGCATCCCTAAAATTACTGTGAAAATTATTTACCTTTTCATACTGACTTTCCGCTTGTGGACTGCTAGGATTTGAGCACACTTTCGCTTGTTTTTTCCCATGGAACTGATTGATTTTATATTACACGTCGATGAACATTTGCTCGAATTCATCACCCAATATGGGGTATGGATTTACGCCATTTTATTCCTGATTATTTTTGTAGAAACAGGCTTAGTGGTCATGCCGTTTTTACCAGGCGACAGTTTACTTTTTGCAGCAGGTGCACTCGCTGCTTCAACAGGTGTGATGAACCCTTGGTTACTCGGAGTTTTACTATTCATAGCCGCAGTGCTGGGCGATACCCTGAATTATCATATTGGTAAATATATTGGCCCACGGGTTTTCGAGCTTGAATCACGTTTTATTAATAAAAAGCATTTGATCGAAACTCAAAAGTTTTTTGAGCGTCATGGCGGTAAAACTATTATTTTTGCCCGCTTTGTGCCTTTTGCACGTACCTTTGCGCCCTTTGTGGCGGGTGCAGGCAGCATGAATTATAAATACTTTCTGACCTATAACGTGGTTGGGGCATTTTGTTGGATTGCTTCGTTTATTACCCTAGGCTACTTATTTGGAAATATGCCAATTGTGAAAGACAATTTCACCTATTTAATTTTCGGTATTATTATTCTGAGTGTTTTGCCAGGGGTGATTGGTTTTATTCGCCAAAAACTCAAGAAAAAGGCTGCTTAAGTGTACGCATATTGGAAAAATTCAAGCGTTGAATACTCTACCTACAAGGATGCACTACGCATCCTTGGTTTGATGATCTTTACTTCGATTCTATATTTGTGCCTTTAAAAAAACCGTGCTACCACAGGCAACATACATACCACTAAAAGTAAGGCCGAACCTTTATAGAGCAAATCGGCTGTGACTTTTTTAGTTTCTCTGGCCAAAATCACCCGTCCAAATGACATCCAAAATAATGCGGTAGGCAACAACACCAAACTAAATAGCACATAGACCACAGCTACATTGGTCGGGTTATTCCAAGTTTCTACAGGGAAAATACCTGCAGCAAATAACAAAGCCTTTGGATTTTTAAAAGTTGAGAAAAATAATTGCGCAGGGCGAATGGTTGGATGCTTCTGACTGTGCTGCTCTAAATGCGACTGCTTCCATAAATGAAAGGCCATCCAAAATACATAGCCCGCACTCAAAATATGCAAAATATCAATAAAATACGGCCATATCGGGGCGCTTAAATGAATCAGCAGAGCCCATAAGCTAATTGCATAAGCATAGCCAAATAATTCTGCAGGAATCAGCATACTGGTTTTCGCAATGCCCTGTTGATGCGCTGAACTTGCCAATAATGCATTGGTCGGTCCAGGAATCATCAAGACCGCGATCATGGCCAAGACAAACCACCAACTTTCAATCATAAACACCAAAGTACGCCAGTCAAACAGGAGCACACCTTATATGAAAGCCATAAAAAAAGACAAGTTTTTCTAATACGCCAATACTGACCAAAGCGTATAAATATAACGACAATTCAATCTAAGTTTTTGTTTTTATATGTTTCATTTTAGGGAAGCTCTGAAACATTTTGCTAAAAAATTTTCAGCTATGGCTGTGCCATATAGGCACAACCACAGTGTTTTTTCTTAAGATGTCGCAGGTTTAAGCTTCACAATAATCGGGCAGGCTTTAAATTTTGCAGCCTGCACAATCGCTTCTTGTTCACCCAGTAAACGTGCTAATTCGGTATTTTTGGTATTGGAAGACTGTCCCATATTCACCGAAACACTAGGTCCAATGCCCCAACCACCTCGGCTGCCCCAGCCACCACCTAAGCCCACGCCTACACCAACGCCTGTACGTTTTGGTGCCTGCACACCACTTTCAATATATTGTTGAATGCGGTTATATTCACTTTGTAATTGCTGGCAATTCAAGGCCTGATAATGCGTAGGTGACACATAAGTCGGCTTGACTGTAGTCGCACACGCACCTAACAACACACTACTGACCGCCAAAAGACCGATTGCAAATGTTTTCATGTTCACCTCTATGTATCACACTTGCTCAATTTCATTGAACAACGATTGATAGGCCTGCGTCAATTTATGATCTGTTGCCAAATGAATTAATGGCAAATTTTTATGATGTGATTCTTTCATCAACACTGAAGGCGGCAACATGCTGTTCAAGACAGGCAATCCCTCATCTTTAAGTTGCTGAACCACTTCACGCGGCAACTTGGCCTGCGCCTGAAACTGATTCACCACAATCCCTTCAATTTCCAGATGCGGATTATGATCATCCTGAGTTTCCAATACATTTTCAATCAAGCTTTGTAAGGCACGTTTAGAAAACACATCACAGTCAAAAGGAATGAGCACCCGATCTGCAGCAATTAAGGCAGAGAGCGTAAAAAAGTTAAACGCAGGTGGAGTATCAATAAATACACGGTCATATTGATCCGACAATTGCTGTAAGGCATCACGTAGTTTATAAATTTTATGTTTAGATTCTAAGGCATGTGCCAAACCACCCAATTGCGGGCTAGCAGGAATCACATCCAGATTCTTGAACGGTGACTGATGCACATAAGCTTCTAAACCTTTGCTGCGGTTTTTTAAAATAGAGCCTAGCGCATTGCCCAATAAACCTTTGGACTGATTACCCCCCAAAACCTCTTCAAAATAATTTTCAATATTGGGTTCAAGCGCAGGTTTATCGGCAGAATAGGTCGCATCATCGCCCAGTAAATATTGGCTGGAGTTGGCTTGCGGGTCGAGATCAATTACCAGTGTTTTTAGCCCTTGATGAGCACTGATTGCTGCCAAATTCACGGTAATACTGGACTTTCCAACACCACCTTTCTGATTAAACACCACACGTGTGCGCATTGTCGCCCCTCGTTGAATGACTTCAGTTCTTGTTATATGTTCAGTTTAACCGACCCGCTATGATTGTTGGCGCATAGTGTCTAACAATCCTTAAACTTGCCCTAGCCAAAACTTGGTTTAAGCATAACCAAACCTAAAATGGCAATGAAAGCAATCAGGGCCAGTCCCCAGCCAACACGGCGCTGCACCAGCAAAATACGCTCATCTTTTTTATACGCTTTAATCAAAGAAGAAAGCATCACAAAAAATAAAATAATTTTGGCATAAAACCAAGCTTCGACCTGAAAATCCTTCAGAAATAAGGCAATGACTCCTGTCACCACAATCAGCGTGAGTGCCGAATGCTGCAAAGCTACAAAGACTTTCCATGCTTTAGGGTTTGGAGAGTGGTTCAATGTACCTTTAAATAAAGTCATGGCACGCACCACAATCACCAACAGCAACAAAGCCACTGCAGCAACGTGAATATTGTTCAGCATTGATAAATTTTCCATCTATAGCCTTCCCTTACGCATCTTTTGGTGCATGTGCACATTCAGGGCTTGACGTATCTTGGCCTTGCCACTCAGAGGCAACAAAGGCATGAATCGCAAGCGCATGAATTTTATTTGGCGCGAGTAGATCACCCACAGCAGCATAAATTTTTTGATGACGTTGTACCGAACGTAAGCCCTGAAAAACATCACTGACCATCACCACTTTAAAATGGGATTCTTTTCCTGGGAAATAACCGCCATGCCCTGCAGATTCATTCACAACTTCTAAATGACTTGGATTTAAAGCAGCTAAGCGTTGCAACAATTGTTGTTCTAAACTCATGATTGTATTTCCCAAAATGGTTTAAAGGCTGCCTAGCAGTATAACTGCGTTCTATACAATTCTCAGCACTTTGGCAGAATCATTCGTGCTTCGTGCCGTTACAGCGTGTTTTTCTACTTAAATTTGGCGATCTCATCGCCAGTTGTTCTAAAAAATGTCGTTTATTTATGCAATTAAGCTAATTTTTTGCATAAATGGATTGACCCTATTTTTGCATAATGTATTATACACCGCATGCGGGAATAGCTCAGTTGGTAGAGCACAACCTTGCCAAGGTTGGGGTCGCGAGTTCGAGTCTCGTTTCCCGCTCCAGAATTTTAAAAGCCTCAGTCGAATGACTGGGGCTTTTTTGTTGTAAAAAATATTCAACCTCTCCTTCACCAACATCACCCGATAGGGTGAAAATATGTTGATCACGGAGTCTGAGGGCATGGTCTACCGACATAGATATTCCAAGCCCAAGCTTCGCTTTTGTCCAGACCCAAATCTCAGTATGTCTACATCATCACAGCATGCATTTCCCACACATATTGACTGCGCATCAATTGTTTTAATTGTTTAAGGTCTTGATATTTTTCCAGTATCTCTTGTGCTCGAGCTAATTTTTGTTGGGCATGCCGATAGTCTTGCTCATATTTTCGATACAAATCTTGCACTTTAATTTTACGGTTAGAATATAAAAACTGACTCCAATTAAAAGAGTAAATAATGTCATCTACTTGCATTTGTAAAGTTTCTAACTGTTCTTCTAAAAGCAGGTTATACGCTTTTAATTGTTGATTGGCGAAAGATAGATTGTGCTGCTGACCCAACTGAATTTGCAAATTTAGCAAGCTCAATAAATCATTGGCTTCATAAGCTTGATTGGCTTGCTGCATCAATGCGGTTTTTTCTTGTTTTTTCTGCTCATCTTGCTCACGATCTGGGTGAATCCACGCTGTAATTTTTAAGTAAATCGTTTTGATGGACTGATTTGCCAGTTTCTTTGCTTCTTCACGCTGTTGCTGTTTTTTTGCTGCTTTGGCTTTTTCACGGGCAATTTGCTGTTCGGCAAAAGCTTTTTGAGCACCACTCAACTGACTTAAAAAATCTAGCTCCTCTTGATCTTGCATTTTTTGTTCAAATTTTTCTATAAAATCATCTAAATCTAATGGATCATGCTGAAAATCAAAAAAATCTAGATCTAGGTCATATTCTTCACAGAGAAAATGTTTCAAACTGTCCAACTTGAGCTGTGCTAGTCGTTCTTGTTCAGAAGCATCATCTTCAAAGCCACCTTGCTCAAAGTTTTCTTCTGCGAACTCAGCCTCAGTTTTAGCCTCAAACATCTCATCTAGATCATCTAAGTCTGGCCGCTCAAAATCATAGCCATAATGATTCAGCAATTCTGTTAAAAACTGAACTTGTTCGGCAGACATCTGCTGCGATTCTAAAAGCTGCAAACTGAGTTGCTCAATTTTTTGAGCAAGTTTAGTTTGTTGGGCTGCCGTCATTTTTTGTTGTTTTTGCTGAAGCAATTGTTGAATTTGCTGAAATATAATTTCACGCAATTGCGTATAGGTTGGTAAAATTTCTCGGCTGGCCCGTGCCTGAATATCGGCTTGTGCGGTCTGCCATTCATTCAAACGTACTTGTTCCTGCTCAATTTTTTGACATAATTTCTGAAATTTTTTCTGTGGCGCAGAAAGTTTCTGCTCTGGCTCTAAAGTACTTTTCTGTAATTTCATCTTCAATCATATCGAACACATAAGTCTGAGCCGTATTTTAACCAACTTCACTCAATAAAAAACACCCTTGCCATCACAACACCTTTTCTCATCCATGGTCTTTGACCTGCTCCATCTTGCAACAGCCCCACACACGGTTAATGACCTGAAACATCTTCAAGCAATTGATCTTCTATTCTGTACAGCACATTGCACATAGTTCGATTATCATAGGCAGCAATACGACTTTTCCAAATATTCAGGATAATACATGAGCAAACTCACTTGTTTTAAAGCCTATGACATTCGCGGAAAATTGGGCACAGAACTCAATGAAGAGATTGCCTATAAAATTGGTCGTGCTTACGGACAAATTTACCAACCCAAAACCGTTGCAATTGGCTGCGATATCCGTCTCAGCAGCGAAAGCTTAAAGCAAGCCACCATTCGTGGGTTAAATGATGTAGGGGTCAATGTGCTAGATTTAGGCATGACAGGTACAGAAGAAGTCTATTTCGCAGCTTTCCATTTAGACGTGCAAGGTGGAATTGAAGTGACTGCTAGCCATAACCCCATGGACTACAACGGCATGAAACTGGTACGTGAAAATGCACGTCCGATTAGTGCCGATACAGGTTTAAAAGACATTCAGGCTTTGGCAGAATCAGGCGAATTTACCCCAGTTGAGCACAAAGGCAGCACTCAAAGCTACAATATTTTGCCTGAATTTATTGAACATTTAATGACTTATATCGAGCCTAGCAAAATTCGTCCTATGAAACTGGTCATGAATGCAGGCAATGGCGCTGCAGGGCATGTGGTCGATGCAATTGAGCAAAAATTCAAAGCCCTGAATATCCCCGTTGAATTGGTCAAAATTCACAATGATGCTGATGGTACTTTCCCCAATGGCATCCCAAACCCAATTTTAGTGGAAAACCGTGACAGCACCCGTAATGCTGTATTAGAGCATCAAGCGGACATGGGCATTGCATGGGATGGTGACTTTGACCGCTGTTTCTTGTTCGATGAAAAAGGCCAGTTTATTGAAGGTTATTATATTGTTGGCTTATTGGCACAGGCGTTTTTGCTCAAACAAGCAGGCGAAAAAATTGTGCATGACCCGCGTTTGGTCTGGAATACCTTTGATGTAGTCGCGCAATATCAGGGTGAAGCGATTCAATCTAAATCTGGACATGCCTTTATTAAAGATGTAATGCGTGAGCACAATGCCGTTTACGGCGGTGAAATGAGTGCACACCACTATTTCCGTGATTTCGCCTATTGTGACAGCGGCATGATTCCATGGTTATTGGTAGTTTCGGTATTGTCTGAAACAGGACAATCACTATCCAGTCTGGTCGAAGAAATGATTGCCAAGTTCCCATGTTCGGGCGAAATTAACTTTAAAGTGGCCGATACTCAAGCCACCATCCAAAAAATCTTTGAGCATTATGCCAGCCAAAACCCAACAATTGACCAAACCGATGGCGTGAGTCTTGACTTTGGGGCATGGCGTTTTAATGTGCGCGCTTCAAATACTGAGCCTTTATTGCGCTTAAATATTGAAAGCCGTCGTGATCAAAACCCACGTCCGATGCAGGACTATGTGGATGAGTTGACGCAATTGATTCAAGCTTAATCTGAAAAATCAAAGCAATATAAACAATGGGAGTCAAAACTGATTCCCATTGTTTATGCTCTAAACTTTGTGGCTGAGTGTATAGCTGGAATCATTCATCTTAACGATAACCATTCGGATTCTGCTTTTGCCAGTTCCAACTATCGGCCAACATATCTTCTAAGCCATATTGTGGACTCCAACCCAGTTCTTGCACGGCGCGGCTATTATCTGCAAAAGAGGTGGCCACATCGCCTTCACGACGTGGTGTAAACTCAAATGGAATCTGCACACCATTAACCTGTTCAAAAGTATTCTTCACTTGCAGCACCGAAATCCCATTGCCCGTACCAATATTCCAAGCACGGCAACCCTGTGCAGTCAAACGGTTATTCAAGGCACATAAATGCGCATTTGCCAAATCGACTACATGAATATAATCGCGCACCCCTGTACCATCTGGCGTAGCATAATCCTGCCCAAAAATAGACAGTTTTTCACGACGCCCTACTGCTACCTGAGTCACATAAGGCATTAAATTATTTGGAATACCTTGTGGGTCTTCTCCAATACGACCACTTTTATGCGCACCCACAGGGTTAAAATAACGCAATAAGGCAATCGACCAACGAGGATCTGCTGCGGCAGCTTTTTCTAAGAGCTGTTCCACAATCAGTTTGGTATAGCCATAATTATTGCTTGGCATTCCTGTTGGCATATCTTCATTCAGTGGTGAAATATTGGCTTCGTCATATACCGTGGCTGATGAGCTAAATACCAGTTTAAATACATTGGCACGTTGCATGGCCTGAATCAGGCTGATTGAACCTGCAATATTGTTGTCAAAATAATTGAGTGGAATTTGCTGGCTTTCTCCAACTGCTTTCAAACCTGCGAAATGAATCACCGCATCAATTTGATGTTGCGCAAACACAGCATCCAAAGCAGCAGTATCACGAATATCACCTTGAATAAACTGCAAGGTTTTGCCCGTCAGTTGCTGCACCCGCGCCAACGATTCTGCCGAGCTATTAGATAAATTATCTAGCACCACCACACTATGCCCTGCATTCAGCAATTCCACACAGGTATGTGAACCGATATAGCCCGCACCGCCTGTTACTAAAATATTAGCCATCTATTTTTCCTAATAAAATTTTTAATAAACCTTGGGTCGATGCATCGAGTGCAGATAAATCCTGTTGCTGCCCATTTAAAATCGGCAAGAGCTGATTGGCAATTTCCTTGCCTTTTTCTACGCCCCATTGGTCAAAGGGATTGATATTCCACAGCACCGATTGTACAAAGACTTTGTGTTCATACAAAGCAATCAACATGCCCAAGCTATACGGATTGAGTTCTTGCAATAAAATACTGGTACTTGGCTGATTACCACTGTACTGCTTATACGCCGCTAAGCCATCTAACTCCTGCTGATCTAAAGCCTGATTGCCAAAGGCCAAAAGCCGCGACTGCGCCAAGCAGTTGGACAAGGCCAAATGGTGCTGCTCTACTAAAGCCTCAGCATTTTCAGCATAGGTAAATTGATTGGCATTATAACGCTGCACAGGGGCAATAAAATCGCAGCTAACCGCATGCGTCCCTTGATGCAACAATTGATAGAACGCATGCTGTGCATTCGGCCCAACCTCACCCCAAACAATCGGACAGGTATCCAAGTTAACCGCCTCACCATTGCGCTGAATGGATTTACCATTAGATTCCATCTCCAACTGCTGTAAATAAGAGGCGAAGTATTTTAAGCGTCCATCATAAGGCAAGACCGCATGAGTCTGAATATTCAGGAAGTTATTATTCCACACCCCCAGCAAACCCATCAGCACCGGGATGTTCTGATCAAATGCAGCAGTTTGAAAATGCTGATCAACCGCATGTGCACCTGCTAAAAACCGTTGAAAACCCGCAACGCCAATGGTCAGGGCAATCGGTAAGCCAATACACGACCATAGCGAATAGCGACCACCCACCCAATCCCACAGCAAGAGCTGATTTTCAGGACAAATGCCCCAAGCGGTCATTTTATCAGCTTTGGTGGATACCCCAATAAAGTGATGTTTCAGAATTTGCGCATGTGTACCCAAGGCCTTTTCTAGCCATTGTTTCACGGTCTGTGCATTGGATAAGGTATCAATGGTGCCAAAAGACTTGGAGGAAATAATAAATAAAGTGGTTTCAGGACGCAGACGATGCAGCAATTCAGATAGCTGGCTGCCATCCATGGTAGACACAAAATGTACATTCAGTGGTTTTTCAGTTGCCACTTTAAAATCAGATAAGGCTTGGGTCACCATCAACGGGCCTAAATCTGAGCCGCCCACACCAATATTGACCACATCCTGAATCACTTCACCCGTGGCACCACGGTATTGGCCTGCATGGATTTTTCCCACCAAGGCATACATACGCTCAAGCTGGGTATGGACTAGATCAGTCAATGCAGCGTAAGCATCGGTCTGTTCGGAAGCGCATGCTGCTGTACTGGTCGCAGGCAAACGCAAGGCCCAATGCATCGCATCGCGCTGTTCGGTATAGTTGATTTTCTCTGAGCCCGTTGCCGTTGAAAATAAACGTCCAATCCACTCAGCAAGCTGACTCTGTTGTGCAAACTGAACCAGGGTCTGCAACACGTTGGCATCAATCCGATGCTTGCTATAATCAAACAGCACACTATCCAAAGCTACCGAGAAACGCTGAAAACGCTGTGGATCTTGAGCAAACAGCTGATTTAAATGCCGCTGCTGAAACTGTTGCTGCAATTGTTGTAATTGCTGCAAGGCGGTTTGCTGTGGCTGATTATTTGCCTGTGATGTTGTGGTACCCATCATTAGCGACCGACTCCCATATAAGCAAAACCTTGTGCCTTCACAAATTCAGGATCATAAATATTACGACCATCCAAAATCAGCGGATGCTGCATCTGCTGCAACAAAGTTGGATAAGCCAAACTCCAATATTGTTTCCACGCGGTCAGCACACATAATGCCGATGCACCTTCGACGGCTTGGTATTGGTCTGCACATAAAATTAGATCATCGCGCTGACCATACTGTGCCACAATTTCAGGCAAGGCTTGTGGGTCATGCAATTTGACCGTCACACCCTGCGCCCACAACGCAGGCAACATCACATGAATGGGAGAATGTTGCACCCTTGCGGTATTTTCTTTAAAGGCTGCACCCCAAATGGCCACAGTTTTGCCGTTTAAATCGCCCTGATAATAATTCCACAGCTTTCTAAACAAAAGTTCTTTTTGTTGTTCGTTAATATCCCAAACCTGCGCCAACAGCTGACTTTTTACCCCTGTGGTGGATACGGTACTGGCCAGAGTCTGAATATCATGGCTAAAGTTTTCGCCACCAAATCCCGCACCAGGATACATATACGATGCACCAATACGGCTATCTGCCGCCATACCCTGCCGCACATGCTCAATATCAATCCCCAGTTTTTCTGCCACCACCGCCAAGTCATTGATATAACTGATACGGGTTGCCAGCATGCCTGAAATACTCAGTTTGGTAAATTCTGCATCCAACACGGGCATAAACAGGTATTGCTGTGCACGTGGAAATAAAGGGCGGAGTAATTCTTTGAGTTTGACTTGCGCACGTTCATTTTCACAACCCACCGTGAGTTGCTGTGCGCGGGTCATACTTTGAATGGCATTGCCCTCTTGAATCATGTCGGGCAAATATATCCAGTCATCTTGTGGCAAGATTTTTTGCAGGCGCTGTGTGCCATTTAAGCCCAAAGTCGAGGCATTGATCATCAATTTAGGGTGAATGATCGGACGTTGTTGCAACTGCCCCAAAACGGTTAAGGCGTGGGTTTCTTCAGTCGGGTTCAAACTCAGTACATAAACATCTACATCTAAAGGCAAGGCCGCAAAATTGCAATATTGCAAAAAGCCTTTGCTGCGTTGTTGTTGTAATAACAGGCTCAAAGCTTGGTCTTGAAAGCTGAGATGTTGCTGTTCTAGTGGATGAGCAGCATCCTGAAAGATATCGCACCAATAAACTTGATGCCCACATTCTGCCAAGAGTGCAGACATCACGCCTGCATAGAGGGTTTTTCCAAAGACTGCGACTTTCAAAATGTGTTCCTGTGTATTGGTTGATGCTGTTTATTTCACGTGGGTTCCTCCCTTTTTTAAAGGGAGGTTAGGAGGGATTTTTACATTTCATCCTTTCCTACATCATATATGAATAACTTTTCAGGTTTTTTAATCCCCCTCCTTGCGCCATACATGGCTCACCTTTTGCAAAGGGGAAGTTCGCACTAGCAAAAGCTTTATAATGGATGTTCCTCCCTGAGCAAGAGTTTAAGCACTGCTTTAAATTCTTGCGTAAGAAGGGAGGCTAGGAGAGATTTTCTAATCTTCCCCCCCCCTTAATCACCTTTATGACTCAAGCTTTAATTCTTCAATCAAGGCTTTGAAATCATCCCCTAATTTTGGATGATCCACCCCATAATGCAATACCGCTTTTAAATAGCCCAACTTACTGCCACAGTCAAAGGTCTGACCTTGCATACGATAGGCTTCCACCACACTATTTTGTTGCAACATGGCAATGGCATCGGTCAGTTGAATTTCATTGCCTGCACCTTTAGGGGTATTTTCCAGTAGAGTCATAATTTCTGCAGGCAAGACATAACGCCCCACCACCGATAAATTGGAAGGAGCTGTACCCACTGCAGGTTTTTCTACAATGCCCTGCATCACGGTACTTTCACCTTCTGCAGGTGCTGCAGCTACATCCACAATACCGTATTGATCGACCAGATGATCTGGTACAGCTTCGACCATAATCTGTGCAGCCTGAGATTGCTCAAAACGTTGAATCATGCGTGCTAAGTCATTTTTTGTAGCATCATCTTTGACCAATACATCTGGTAGCAATACCGCAAAGGCTTCATCACCCACCACAGATTTTGCGCAGAGTACCGCATGGCCTAAACCCAAAGGCTGTGGCTGACGCACGCTGACCACGCTGACCTGCGGTGGTAAAATTTCGGTAATTTCTTTTAGCAAATCCCACTTTTGCTTCTGCTCTAATGTGGTTTCTAGCTCAAAGTTACGGTCAAAGTAGTTTTCAATTGACGCTTTGGAAGAATGCGTGACCAGAATAATCTGTTCAATACCGGCAGCAACCGCTTCACGCACCACATATTCAATCGCAGGACGATCGACCACAGTCACCATTTCTTTAGGAATAGATTTACTGGCTGGTAAAAAGCGGGTACCTAAACCTGCAACGGGTAAAATGGCTTTTTTAATCATATGTCTTAACCTGATCTCGATATTTTAATTTACTTTGACTTCTTTACCACGGACATAACCATCTACATAGTATTCGAGTTGTGTTAAAGCCCAATCAATATCACTTTGAATTGCGGTTAACTCATTTAAACGCTCAAAGACCAACAACAATTCATCTAACGGATACATTTTCTCAAAAGAACGTAAAATACGGCTGTGTTGGGTAATTTCGGTATTATCGGCATCAATCAACAATTCTTCGTAGAGTTTTTCGCCTGGACGTAAGCCTGAATATTGAATTTCAATATCACCTTCCTGACTGCCCGTTTCTCGTACTTTTAAACCACTCAGTGCAATCATTTGACGGGCTAAATCCTGAATTCGTACAGGTTCACCCATATCCAGCAGGAATACATCGCCCCCCTGACCCAAAGCACCCGCCTGAATCACCAATTGCGAGGCTTCTGGAATGGTCATAAAGTAACGCGTTACTTCAGGATGGGTCACTGTAATTGGCCCACCTTTGGCAATTTGCTGTTTGAACAACGGTACAACTGAACCCGATGAGCCCAAGACATTACCAAACCGTACAATGCTGATTTGGGTCTGATCCTGCACTTCTGCCATCGCTTGACAATACAACTCTGCCATACGTTTAGACGCCCCCATGACATTGGTCGGACGCACGGCTTTATCGGTAGAAATGAGTACAAAGGTTTCCACACCTGTTTTAACCGCTGCATTTAAGCTAAATGCCGTACCAATTGCATTATTTTTCAAGCCTGCCAATGGGTTACACTCCACCAAAGGCACGTGTTTGTAGGCAGCAGCATGGTACACAGTTTGAATCGCATACTGTTCCATCACCCGTTCCAGTTTGGCCTGATCCAACACTGAACCTAAAATTGGTATAATCGTGACATCGTTATTTAAGCGTAATTCTTTGTCAATGCTATACAACGCAAACTCGGTCAATTCATAAATCACCAATGCTTTGGGTTTATTTTTGACAATTTGACGACACAGTTCAGAGCCAATTGAGCCGCCCGCGCCTGTCACCAAAACCATTTTGTCTTGAATATTTTTAGCCAACAGTTCGGGCACAGGCGGCACTGGATCACGCCCCAACAAGTCAATAATATCGACTTCCTGAATATCCGATACGCGAATTTCACCATCGACTAGTTTGGTCAGTCCTGGAATTTCGGTAATTTTAATATGTGCAGGTTCTAAAAATTTGACAATCTCGCTTTTACGCATGCGTCCAACTGAAGGCAACGCAATCAAAATTTCATCAATATGCTTTTTCGGCATGACTTTTAATGCTGTTTCTGCATCATAGACTTTTAAACGGCCCAACTGTTGCCCAGTGAGGGACGGATCATCATCAATAAACAACACCGGTAAGTGTTCATCTGAGCTGTATAACGCTGCAGCAATTTGTTGCCCTGCATTGCCAGCCCCATAAATAGCCACCCGTTTTTTTTGTACATCGGCCTGCAAATAAGAACGCACGATGAAGCGAATAAAACCACGGCTAAACCAGACCCATGCGAACATGAGAAAGCCAAACATGAGTGGAATAGAGGTGGGAATAAAAGCATCGGTAAAATAGGCCAGCGCATACAGCCCTGCTACAGCCAAAGAAGTGCCAAGCCCTAGCTTGACCATAAACAGTTCGCTGTAGGTACGCACAATAAAGCGATACACCCCAAAAATAAACAGCGATGCAACTGCAATCAAGCTTGCCCAAATTGAACCATAGGCCAAATTAGGCACAACTTCTGCACCTAAATCAAACTGGCGAATGGCATAACACATCCACAACAGCACAGGAAGGACACAGAAGTCTAAAACAACCAAAAATGCAAGTTTGACTGAGCGCGGGGATTCTACAGCAGGTTCGATAAAGGATTTCACGGGATGAGGCTTCTCAATATTTTTTTACTGAAAATTGTCTATATATCTTAAATAGACAATTTTCAGTTCACACTATTTTTATCAAAGTAAAATATATCATTTACATATTTTACTCTATTTTCGGTTTAAAGATTAGATGACTCTATCGCATGAATAGTCTAGTGATGTAAATGCACCAACTCATCTGACGCAATCCTTTAAGCCCTATCACAAGATGAAGATCACCACTTGAAGACTGCATCATCAGTATGGCTTAGCCTGCCATCTGTTGTATCACCTGCTGAATCGCCGCAATAGTTTTTGTGATACTGTCATCGCTTAAGTTTGGATGGACCAAGAACATTAAACTGGTTTCGCCCAATTGCTGTGCATTTGCTAAACGCTGTGCAGGTCGCCATGTTGTACCATCAAAGGCGTGTTCCAAATATACTTCTGAGCATGAACCACTAAAACAAGGTACATTCAAAGCATTAATTTCCTGCATGATACGATCACGTGACCAATCTGCAGGTAACTGTTCGCTATTGACCTGCACATAGCACTTGTAGTTGGCATGTACATAGTCGCTGTCTGGATAGTGCACAGTAAAATATGGACTGTCCTGAAAGGCTGCCAAAATACGCTGTGCATGCTCGGTACGTTTTTGTGTCCATTCGGACATCTTCTTCAATTGAATCCGTCCAATCACAGCCTGCATTTCCATCATGCGCCAGTTGGTGCCAAAGGAGTCATGCAGCCAGCGGAAACCCGGTGGATGCTGCTTGTTATAGATGCTGTCGTAATTTTTACCATGATCTTTGTAGGACCACATTTTTTTCCATAAATTTTCATCGTTGGTGGTGACCATACCGCCTTCGCCACCCGTGGTCATGATTTTATCCTGACAGAATGACCAGGCGCCAATATGACCGATTGAACCTGCAGATTTCCCTTTGTACTTGGCACCATGTGCCTGCGCACAATCTTCAATAACATACAGGCCTTTGTCCTGCGCCAGTTGCATAATCGGGTCCATATCACACATCCAACCCGCCAAATGCACACAGATAATCGCTTTGGTATTTGGGGTCAGTACTGCTTCAATGGTTTGAGCTGAGATATTTTGAGAATCCAGTTCAACATCGGCGAAAATAGGATTTGCCCCAGCCGTCACAATCGAACTGGCCGACGCCAGAAAGGTGCGTGAAGTGACAATTACATCATCCCCAGCTCCAATCCCTAAGGCTTTTAAAGCAACATCGAGGGCCACGGTTCCATTGGCTAAAGCCACTGCATACTGGGTTTCAGCGAACTGGGCAAATTCTTTTTCAAACTCACGGCATTCCTGTCCGGTCCAGTAGTTGACTTTATTTGACAATAAAACCTGGGAAACCGCATCCGCTTCTTCCTGGGTAAAACTTGGCCATGGTTCAAATGCAGTGTTTAGCATGATGTTTCCTGAATTTTTAAAATTTAAAAACTTATTTTTTCTCTAAAATCCGTGCCGGATTGCCAACCACCGTTACGCCCGGTGGCACGCTTTTAGTGACGACAGCGCCCATACCCACCACTGCCCCTTTACCTATCACCAAAGGTTGGTCTGGTGTGCCTTGTTTAATCATAGCACCAGTACCAATATAAGCATGGTCTTCTATGTGGATATTGCCGTTACATTTCACTCCGGGAGCAAAGGTGACGTAATTACCAATGATACAGTCATGCTCAACATAACTATATAAATTGGCATGAAAGCATTTGCCAATCTTAATATTAGAAGTGAGCGTTACAAAGGGACTTAAAGCAGCACCTGGGGCAATCTCTATTTTATCCATACGCACGACATTATCTGCCTGAACCATCCAGAGCTCAATTGCATCTTGTTCAAGTTGTAGCGCAATTTTTTCACGAACCTGACTATTGGCAATCGCAATTAAAACTGACTTTCTATCCGCTTTTAATGCTTTAAATGCTGCATAATTTAATGCTATATGACCGTTAACCGTTATTTCTTCAATCAAGCTGTCATCAATAAAATAGATTTCCGCACTTATATTCTGACGCTGTAATTGCTGGCGGGCCACAGGCATCAAGCTTCGGCCACAACCTGAAGCACCATAGACTGCATAGATTTCAGTCATGAATCTTGTCCGTTTTTGTACCGGTAAATTTGCTCATGGTGGCTTCACCCTCGGCACTGATATCATCTTTTGCTAAGACTTTATGTACCGTTTTAAACATGATTTTAAAGTCGAACCAGATAGATTGATTTTCAACATACCAGGTATCTAACTTGAACTTCTCTTCCCAGCTAATTGCATTGCGGCCATTGACCTGCGCATGACCGGTCATACCCGGACGGACATCATGACGTTTGGCTTGTTCGGGGCTATAAAGCGGCAAGTACTCCATCAGTAGTGGACGTGGCCCAACAATACTCATATCGCCTTTAATCACGTTCCAGAGTTCCGGCATTTCATCCAGACTGGTAGAACGCAGCATTTGTCCAAAAGGCGCTAAACGTTCACTGTCCGGCAATGGATTACCTTTCTCGTCCACAGCATCTTTCATAGTGCGGAACTTGATCATTTCAAAAGGCTTGCCATGTAAACCTGGACGCACCTGGCGAAACAAGACCGGAGAACCCAGATTTTTTCGTACTTTATAGGCCACAACGACATAAAGTGGTGAAAGCAAAATCAGGGCAATGGAGGCAATGATCATATCAAGTAAGCGTTTTAGCATTTATAGACCTAAAATTTGTATTAATCTTCGATTAACTTTGTCTGCATCAAACTTTTCGACTGCTATTTTATGGCTTTCATTACCCATAATACAAATCTGTTCAGGGTTTTGAATAAAATAAATCATTTTTTCAGCCAAAACATCAGCATTCCATCTAGGAACCAAAAAACCATTAATACCATCGACTACTGTTTCTCTACAACCCGGTACATCTGTCGTAATAATAGCACGCCCAATTGCCATTGCTTCTTGTGTACTTCGCGGAACTCCTTCACGATATGAGGGCAATACAAATACATGACTATCTGCTATCCAATCCTTAACATTATTCACATGACCTGGGTAGTGAATAATATTAGATGAAATTAAATCATTAAGTTCTGTTTGCTGTAATGCACCTAAATTATAAGGATCAATCGCACCTAAAACAGTAAATAGGGTTTCAGGATATTTTTCTTTTACTATTTTTGCAGCAGTGAGAAAATCGTGAATCCCCTTTTCTTTAAGTAACCGACCAATAAAGAGAAAATTAAGTGGTTGCTGAATATTAGTTAGAGGTTGATAAGGATAATCTTTTAGATTTAAACCAATCCCACCTAAAACTTCTACATTTTTTACTTTTATAAGGTGCTGTTCTAACAAATCTTTTGGATCATCTGAGTTTAGAAAAATTAGTTTATCTAACTGAGGTAAGGCTATTTTATAGAGTAAGACTTGAACTTTTTTTATGAATTTTATTTTCTTGCTTAAACCTTCGGGCTGTTCGGTAAATGTATAACCTAATCCTTCTAACATACCCATGACTTTTGGAACTTTTGCTAATTTTGCAGCAATCGTTCCAAAAATAACGGGTTTGCTAAAATACGAAAAAACTAAATCAGGCTTAATTTTTTGGATTTTTTTTGCAAGCTTATAAGTTGACATAATATCTGCTAGTGGATTTAGTCCACCACGGTTTAAAGTATATGTAACTGGAGTTGCACCAAGATCTTCTATCTTTCTTAGATCTTCTACTGTATATTCACATGTAAAAGCATAGACTTGATAACCTTTTTTTAAGAGCGTACGAATTAAATCCGCACGAAAGCCATAAAAACTTGTAGCAACCGTGCCTATAATTAAAACTTTAATCATATATTTAAATCTTTTTAGTAACAACTTGAGTAAGTATTTGTTGATAATGCTCTAGATCAATATGATTGAATTTTTCATTTCTACGACGCGCTAACTTTTGCAAATTCCCAGTATAATAAAAAAGTTTACTTACTAATATCTTAAAATTTAATCTTAAAATTTCAGCATCTAAATTATTTTTTGAATAATACTGTGAATATATTTTCAAAGTATCCTTATAGGAATTTACTAATTTATCAAGCGATAAATTACCTTCTTCTCTATAATATAAAAGTAGCTCTGGCATCACAGCCATCTTAAAGTCATTATTTACTATTGATCTCGTCCATAATTCAAAATCTTCTGCTCTAGGAAATTTTTCAGAATAACAATTACGCTCATACCAAGATTTCCGAGCCATTACAGAGGGATGCACAATAGGATAACTTAACTTAGGCATTCCAAAATCAGAATATAATTTATCTACTTTTCTATAGCCTTTAACTTGATTATTATTATTAATCGAAATTAACCCAGTTGAAACTAAATCAAACTGTGTATTTTTTTTTAAAAAATCGAGTTGTCGCTCTAACCTCTCAGGATGCATAATATCATCGGCATCCATACGTACAATAAAATCACCATCAGATTCTTTTATTAATTGATTAAGACGGTAAGGTAATTTTCTATTTACACCATCAGAAATCACACGAATTCTTTCATCTTGACTAGCATAATAATTTGCAATAGATAATGAGCCATCTGTAGACCCATCATCAATTAAAATTAACTCCCAGTTTTGATACGATTGATTCAATATAGAGACAATAGTATTAGATAAATATAATTGTGCATTAAATAAAGAAATACCAACACTTAATAACATTTGATTACAAGCCTTTATATATAGATTTCCATTTTTCAATAAAATAATTGGCAGAAAATTTCAACTTAATTTCATCATAATCAGAAATAATTTTCATTTGTAAATTTTCATTAATAAATAAAGCCTTAAGCATAGCTTCAGATAACATTTCTGGAGAACATATAGGCACTAAAAAAGGATAATTATTACTAAATATTTCTTTAACGCCTCCACACTCAGTAGAAACAATTATTTTATTTTTAAATATTGCCTCTAAAATAACCGTTGGCAAGCCTTCAGTTATACTAGACAATACAAATAAATCACATAATTTATAAAAATCATTCACATCATGACGAACACCAAATAATAAAACATTTTCTTCTAAATCATATATATGAACTTTTCTTTTTAGCTCATTAAACAAAGGTCCATCACCAACAAAAAATAAAGCAACGTTTAAATCAGTTTTTTCAACTAAAATCCTATAAGCTTCTAATAAATTAAAGCAATCCTTCTCTTCACATATACGTCCTACAAATAAAATAACCTTATCATAACGATTAAAAATTTCACCTAAGGATATATCATTGAGTAATACTGTAGTTGACGATATATCTTTAATGCCATTATATATAACTGTAGCTTCTTTTTTTGTATAATTATATCTAAAATAAGAATTTGCAGAAAACTTACTAACATTTGTATTTATATTAGACAAAAAATCAGTATATCTATATAAAATTCTATATTTAGTTCTAATTGTGTTTTTATTCAAACTACTATGTTCAGAACTAATAATCTTTAATTTCCAATTAAAAATTTTCATTAATCTTGAAAAAACAATAGCATAAAATGTATGAGCATGTATTATATTAAAATTTCTTGAAAGAAGAATAAACTTGACAAAAAATAAAAACAAAGAAAAAGTAGAAGAAATATAAAACTGATTGATTTTTATATCCTCTCTTTCGAAAAATATTTCATCTTTCTTAAAAAGAAGAATTTCAAAATAAAATTCATTGTCAAAACCATCTATTAGTTGTCGAACTATAGATTCTACACCTCCAATACCAAGTGAAGGCAAAACAATTAAAATTTTTTTCATCTTTTATGACTCAAAATTTTCTTAAAAAATAATAATAAAAAAGTAATTATTAGAGACCATATTAAAATCCTAAATAGAAAATTACTATTCGCTCTCATCCATAACATTAATGCACCAAGAAAAGCATAATATAAAGAAAAATAGTAGAGAGAAGAGTTAAATCTAAAATTATTATATAACTTAGCAGTAAAGCCACCTAAGATAAAGAAGAAAAAAGAACCAAAAATAGGACCAAAGCTACCATATGCTTCCATTGCAATAGATCCTCCACGGCCATAGGTGTCATCTCCAAACAATTGATAAGTAACCCAGCTATCCATATTCTCATTAGATGTCCTAATATTATCACTGAGATTTGGCAATGACAACATTAGAGAATTTAAATATGACTTAAAATACCAATAATTACCATCTTCAGTCAAATACATAATAAATGGAATGGTTTTAAAAGTTAGTCCAAACTCATGCAATGCTGATATGATAAAACCATTTTCCTTATTACTTAAATATAAATTTAATGCATCTATAGGATTATATACAGATTCTACGCGCGACACAGCAATAACAGCTGAAAAAGAAAATACAATAATAGAAGATAAAAATAATTTGAAAAAATTAATATTTCTATAAAAGTTATGATATATAGAAACTAATACAATAGCATAGAATAAGAAATATGTACGTTGTCCCAACAAGAAACTAGCAAAGACTATGCTCAAGGGTAATATATCAAATAAACTATTAAAAAATTTCTGTCCATTGGATAACTTATTATAAAAATATAAACTTACTATTGTAATACCAACAATTTGACCAAACCAATAGAATTTCCCCCCTAGACCTTTTTCTCCTACACTTCTCATTAAAGAAAAATCATAAAAAATTTCTGGAGCTAAAGAAAGAATTGGCACCCAAAAACTTAGAAATAAAAGTATTAATAAAATTTTCAAAAAATATATTGTATTATTATTTAATCCAGCACTAGCTTTCAAAAAATCAGCATTGAAATCTTTATAATTATAGAAAATATAATAACTCAACAAAAATCCACTACAACAAATAAGCAAATAAAAGATAGCCTCACCCAAGTAATATGGAAATAAAAAAATCTCACTATCATAATCAGCTAAATTTAAATAATACAAATAAAAGTAACCAAAATGAAATATATAAAAGAATACAACAAAAACAATATCAGGAGAAACTTTATCCCCCCCCGCTACAAAACTTCTTAATACAATAAATATTATTACCAATAAAACTGAGAATAACAAATTAATATCTATTGAACTTATAAATAAATTAGTAGCTACCACTAACAGTATAAAAGCCAAATATATCAATGGAAATATAAGTTTATTCATTTTTTAAAATCTTAAAAATTACGTAAAATATTTGGTTAAAAAAAATCTTTTTTGGTCTCATTAAAAATTTTAAAATATATACCAAAATATTTCCTGCTTTTGGTACATATCCAATAATATAAGTTTTAATCAATAACTTTTGAATAAAATTAAGCTTATGTTTTTCAGATATATAATTTAAAGCCTGAATTACTCTTTCATTATTAAATTTACTAATTCTTTCATGAGGATGACTTTTATCTATAAAATAAGAATAACTTTCTATTCCTATAGCTCTTATATTTTTGTTTTTCAAAATATTTAGCCAAGCCTCTAAGTCTTGTAAGATATTTAACTTATAGTCATATAGCAAAACTTCTTTTAAATCTTTATGAAAAAATATCTGATTTCCAATATAATTATAAAATAGTAAATCTTTCCACATTATTGATGTTTTTAAAGATTTTATTTTTCTATATTTATTAAATTTATCTATTTCAATATAATGAGAAAATAAAATTTTATTTATTTTTGCATATTTTAAAAAATCAGATATCCGACTATTCAAAAAATAATCATCATCATCTAATCCTGTAATAAACTCTCCTTTCGCATTTTCGATTGCAATATTACGACTTACACATGCCCCACTATTCTTTTCTTTAATAAAATAGCCAATACGTGAATCTTGCTTAGTTATTTTTTCTAAATATTCATGTGTACCATCATTAGAGCAGTCATCAACAATAATAATTTCTAAATTTTGGTACGTTTGCTGCTGCACAGATTCAACAGCACGCTTTAATAACTCCACACGGTTAAAAGTAGGAATATAAACTGTTACTAATGGGTTAGACTGCTCTAGACTCATGATTAATTCTCCCCAAACAGATCACGCGTATACAACTTGAATTGATACTCTTTCAGATCACTATGCATACGATTTGCAAGAATTACATCTGAACTTGACAAAAACTCATTCAAATCATTTTTTACAATATAAGTTTCAAATGTCTCTTGCTGCAAAGTTGGTTCATAAATCTGAACTTGAACATTATACTCTTCTAACTCTCTAATAATATCTTGAATAGCAGAATCTCTAAAATTATCAGAACCTGCCTTCATGGTTAAACGGTAGACACCTACCACATTTGGACGTTTTTTTAAAATTTCTTTTACTATAAATTGCTTACGCGTTTTATTTGAGTGAATAATTGCCTGAATTAGATTTTGTGGCACATCTTTATAATTTGCTAATAGCTGCTTAGTGTCTTTTGGCAAACAGTAACCACCATAACCAAAAGATGGATTGTTATAATGCTGACCAATACGAGGGTCTAAACTTACACCTTGTATGATATCCAAACTACTGAGTCCATGCTTAGCACAATACGTATCCAATTCATTAAAGTAAGCTACACGCATGGCCAAATATGTATTTGAGAACAGTTTAACTGCTTCTGCTTCCGTAGCATCCATACATAAAGTCGGTGCTGTTTTTTCTATAGTGGCATCTAAATAAAGCTGGGCAACTTTCTCTGCACGTTTCGATTTTTCACCCACAATGATCCGTGAAGGATATAAATTATCATAGAGAGCTTTACCCTCTCGTAAAAACTCTGGCACAAATATAATTTGTTCAGTTTTAAATTTAGATTTAATTTGAGCTGTATAGCCTACAGGAATAGTAGATTTTATAATAATTGTCGCAGTATTATTCAGTAGCAGAATCTCTGATATTACACTTTCTATAGAAGACGTATCAAAATAATTGGTTTCAGAATCATAATTCGTTGGGGTAGCAATAATAATATAGTCAGCCTGTTTATAAGCTTCTGTTTTATCAAGTGTTGCTTTTAGGCTTAATTCTTCTTCTACAAACGATTTTTCAATACAATCATCTGCAATAGGAGATATCTTCCTATTAATCAAGGTGATACGTTTTTCATCAATATCTAAACTTGTTACATTGTGCTGACGTGCAAACAACACCGCATTAGAAAATCCAACATAGCCCGTACCTACAACAGTAATATTTAACACTGACTTCTTCCTAATACTTGGATTTTAATGAATTTTTAAAAAATGGGAAAAAATGTATCTTAAATATAAGACCATTTTTATAAAAGTAATTAAAAACCGTTAATGATAGCAATTCAATTATCATTACACTATATGCAGCACCTTTTAATTCAAATAAATAAATCATAATGTAAGATATGGGTAGTGCACTGATTGCAACAAATATCATTTTCCTTGAAATATAACGATAACTCTCTTCTTTTACCAATAGACGGGCAGCGACCGTTCCCAACCCACTGCACAAAGTAGCTAAGCCCAATATCAAAATCAACTCATATGCGTCTTGATAGGCATTTCCATAAAGAAAATTCACAGCCCATTGACCAAAAATAGCTAACATTATCACCATCAATAGTGAAATAATTATTATCACTAAATTCAATTTAGCAATCATCATATATGATTGATATCTGCTTTTTTCTCTATATATTTTGCTTAAAACTGAAGTAATGATAGAAGTATTAATAAAAGCCCATGACATTCCTAATGTCACAGCTACAGCATAAACCCCTAATTCACGTGTAGATGTTAATGCGGCAAGCATTAAACTTGTAACCTGAGTGTATAAAGTAACTGCCAATGTAGACAATACCAAAGCACTACCTGCACCAAAATAATATTTCCTATAGTGTGCAAGGCTAATAGGCTTTAACTGCTGAGATTTATTGAAAATATATTTCTTTAGTAAAAAAGGAATAAGTGCTGTGATAACAATGGGAATTGCTAAAAAAGTATAATTCATTTCAAATAGCACAATCAGGTAACGACTCAATAAAGCAGCACCTAATCCAATCATATTTACAATTGCATTAATATAGGAATGTAATATTGCATTATTATAAATTGTATAAACATCTTGGGTGATAAAATATGCTGCAAATGCAGTTGCTATTCCGAAAATCAATGTTAAAAAATCAGAATAAAGATACAATCCAAATAAGATAGGAAGCGCACATACTAAAAATAAAATCTTTCTTAGGTTTTGAGTTCCAATAAGATATTTCAAACCTGACTTTGGATTTCGACTCACTCGCTTAAATAGAATTTCCTGGTTACCAAACCAAGTTAATGTTTGTACAAAACCAAATAAGGTGGCTGCTAATGCTATTTTACCAAAGTTAGAAGGGCCAATATATTTTGCTACATAGGAAGTGACAAAGATAAGACCAAAAATACTGATGCACTTTTCTATCATCATCCAAAGTGAATTAGAGATAATTTTCTTAGATAAAATACTCATATGCTTAATCAAGTATTACTTATGTTTTTAATAAAACTAAATTTAAAAAATTACGATCTAACTTTGAAAGTAGAAGGTTTTTTTCACCATTCTTACCCAAGCCCGAAAGCACATAGTTCAACCTAATCACCGCAATTTTGAGATCTATAATAGATAGCATTTTAACGCCTTAAATTTACCATACTTAGGAAGATTAAGTCTTTCGGCATGCATACTAGCAGAAAATTATAAAAATTCTATTATGATTTGTGCTCAAACCACCTTAAAAATAGCACTGTGTGTATTTTTTGTAAAAATTGAAATAATTTACACTTTTACTATCATTCAGTTTTTATCATAAACTCAGAAAGATAGTTACAAATTGCTATGTATATAGTCAATAACTTGGGTAGAATAGCTTCAATTTTAAAATTTAAAAATAATCTCTGGGAAAACGTGTGCGACACTTTCAACTAGCTGCTTTATTGGCATGTGGCATTGCCACCACTGGGTGCGCTGTCACCTCTGGTTTACAAACTTATGACTTACCAAATGAAGGGGTCTATACCACCGACTTGGGCACAGCGGTCAATGTGATTAAACTCACACAAGACTCAATGCTTGCGGTGCAGCCTGCAGTTCATAATATTCAACAAGACTATGCGCATTTATTTCATACACCACAGCGTCAATACACCTTAAGTTCAGGCGATATTCTCTCTATCTATTTATGGGCATATCCTGAAATTACCCCGCCAACCAATACCATTAGTAGTGAAAAAGCTGTCGAGTCCAATGGTTATCAAATTGACTCACAGGGTTATATTCAGTTTCCGATTATCGGGCGTTATAAAGCGGCAGGTAAATCTTTAGCGCAAGTGAATCGTGAGTTGCGCGGTCAATTGGCACGTTATTTAAAAACCCCAGACGTGATTGTACGAGTCTTGTCTTACCAAGGGCAGCGATACTCGGTACAAGGCAATGTCATGAAAGGCGGGCAATTCTATTTAAGTGACCAGCCAACCAGTGTCTATACCGCCTTAGGTATGGCAGGCGGGGTCAATGCCCAACAAGGTGACAATGCTTCTATGACTTTAGTGCGTCAGGGGCGTAGCTATCAACTCAATACCTTAGAGTTGGAAAAAGCAGGCTTGTCATTGCACAACTTAATCATCCAGCCGAATGATACCTTGTATGTCAACAACCGTGAAAACCAGAAAATTTATGTGATGGGTGAGTCGGGTAAAAACCAGTCCTTACCCATGCGTGATCAGGGCATGAGCTTAAGCGATGTATTAGGTGAAAGCCTAGGCTTAAACCCACTGTCTGCCAGCCGCAGTAAAATTTATGTGGTTCGTAGTCAGCCCAATGCAGCACATACCGAAGTCTATCACATGGATTTAACCAGCATTGCCGACTTTGGTCTGGCCAATCAGTTTAAAATGCGCAGTAATGATATTGTCTATGTCGATGCATCGGGCCTTGCGCGCTGGCAACGTGTCGTGAACCAGATTATTCCATTCTCAAATGCTTTATATAATTTAGACCGTTTGGGGAACTAATGAAAATTAATCACATTTTGGTGGTGTGTATTGGCAATATTTGCCGTAGCCCCATGGCAGAATACTTTTTAAAACAGCAGTACCCACACTTACAGATTGAATCTGCGGGTATTTCAGGTTTGGTGGGTCATGCAGCCGATGACAAAGCCCGTTTATGTATGCAACGTCACGGTATTGACATGAGTCCACACGTAGCCAAAAAACTGAATGCAGACTTAATTAAAAAAGCCGATTTAATTTTGGTCATGAGCCAAAATCAGCAAAAGCATGTGGAACAAACCTGGCCATTTGCTAAGGGCAAAACCTTTAGATTGGGGCACTGGCAAAGTAAAAACGTCGCTGACCCATATCAGCACGATCAGGCCGTATTTGATGAAACCTGCACATTAATTCAAGCCTGCATTGCCGACTGGAAAAAATATATCTAGTTTCTTGATATTCTAGATTTTTTTGATATTCTACTTTTTTGATATTTAAACTATGAGCCAAACCGCCAACACCGAAGACACCATTGATTTAAAGGAATTATTTTTTTCCTTAATCGCACAATGGAAACTGATTATTCTTTGCGTTCTACTCAGTGTAGTCTGCGCTTTACTGTATTTAAGAACCACACCAGACACCTATGCAGTAGATGCCTTGGTACAGGTCGAAGACAGTAAAGGAGCCTCTGCAGCGTTACTGGGTGATCTGTCCAATATGATTGAGCAGAAATCGCCTGCACAAGCTGAAATTGAAATTTTAAAATCACGTTTAGTGTTGGGTAACGTGATTGATCATCTGAATTTAAATATTCGCGTTTCGGGTACAGAAGACAGTTTCTGGAATCGTTTAATTGCCAAGCATGAATATGACAGTGAATATTCATCTCAGTCAGTGCTATTTAAAGACAATCAAAAAAGTTTTGATATTCGCCAGTTCGATATTCCGCAATATTTTCAAGATAAAAACTTAATTTTAAAATTTGCACAAGGCAAATACAGCCTCACCGATGAAGAAACCGAACAAGTGGTTTTTTCTGCACCTTTAAACCAAGTCAGTCAATTACAGTCTGAATTTGGGGTGTGGAAAGTAGCTATTTTTAGTCAAGACAGCTTTAACGCTGCCTATAACATCCAAAAACAAAGCTTACCTGCTGCCATGAAAAGCTTAACCGCTGACTATTCTGTAGCAGAAAGAGGTAAGTTAACAGGCGTGTTGGGGCTGAATTACCAAGGGTCAGACAAACAACACATTACCCAAGTACTGAATGCCATTTTAGCAGCGTATAGCCAACAAAATATTGAGCGTCGTACTGCAGAAACAGCACAGACCTTAAAGTTTTTGGAAGACCAACTCCCAGAACTGAAACAACAATTAGATGTGGCAGAACGTGAATTTAACCGTTTCCGCCAACAGTTTAATACAGTCGATGTGACCAAAGAATCTGAGTTATATTTAACCCAAAGTATTACTTTGGAAACCCAAAAAGCGCAGTTAGAGCAACAAGTGGCTGAAGCTGCGGCCAAGTACACCAACGAACACCCTGTCATGCAGCAAATGAATGCGCAATTGGGGGCAATTAATAAACGTATTGCAGAGTTAGACGGCACGCTCAAACGCTTGCCAGAATTACAACGCCAATATTTACAATTATTCCGTGAAGTTGAGGTGAAACAGCAGCTGTATACAGGCTTGCTTAACTCTTACCAACAACTGCGGATTGCTAAAGCAGGTGAAATTGGTAACGTCCGTATTGTAGATACTGCTGTAGAACCGATTGAGCCAATTAAACCAAAGAAATTACAAATTCTGATTTTGTCCGTTTTCTTGGGTGGCTTTCTGGGTACATTGTTGGCCTTACTGCGTAATATGTTGCGCTCAGGTATTAAAGACTCAAATCAGATTGAAAATGAACTGGATTTACCTGTTTATGCCACTGTACCACGCTCACCAGTGCAAGAAAGCCGTATTAACATTCTGAAAAAGAAAAAGAATATTCCAATTCTTGCGGTTAAACATAGTGATGATATTGCGATTGAAAGCCTGCGCAGCATGCGTACTGCGATTCACTTTGCCTTAAGCAGTGCCAAAAACAATATCATTATGATTTCTGGCCCTGCACCAGAGTTGGGTAAATCATTTATTTCAACCAACCTAGCGACTATTTTGGCGCAAAGTGATAAGCGTGTATTATTGATTGATGCCGATTTACGTCGTGGTTATATGCACAAATACTTTAACTATGATGTGCAACCTGGTTTGGCTGACTATTTAAATGGTCAACACGAGTTAGGCAGTATTGTACGCAGTACTGAAGTTGAAAATTTAAGCGTCATCAGCCGTGGTAAAAGCCCATCTAACCCTTCAGAGCTGTTAAGTACGCAAAAATTTGCAGACATGCTCACGCACTTGTCTAGTCAGTTTGACCACATTTTAATTGATACCCCACCAATTCTTGCTGTAACCGATGGAACTATCATTTCGCAATATGCGGGGGTGAATTTGGTGGTGGCACGTTTTGCCAAGACGCAAATGAAAGAGCTTGAACTGACTATCAATCGCTTTGAACAGGCTGGCGTGAAAGTCAATGGCTTTATTTTAAATGATATCCAACGTGAGGCAGGTGGTTATGGCTATGGTTATAACTATGCTTATGCCTATAAAGCCAATAAGGATGATGATTAATTTTAAGTACTCGATGGGCTGAAATCAGTCCACCACCCCAATATTCCCCACCTTTGAAAGGTGAGCCGTATATGCTTGTGCGACTTCCCCCTTTGAAAAAGGGGGATTGAGGGGGATTTAAAGAACCTGAAAAGGTGAACCATGCATGGCGTAAGGAGGGTAACTCAAAAAACAAACCACTTCATTTAAGAAATTATGAATAAAAAACATGCAACCTTATAATAAAAATTTAAAACATAACGCACGACAGTTAAGAAACAATATGACCGAAGCCGAGCAGAAACTCTGGTTACGACTGCGCCAAAAACAAATCTTAGGCTTACAGTTTTATCGGCAAAAGCCTATTTTGAATTTTATTGTAGATTTTTACTGTCCTGCGGCAAATTTAATTATTGAATGTGATGGCAGCCAACATTTAAACGAAAAAGGCTTAAAGTACGATCTATTGCGTGATCAGGTTTTGGCACAATTAAATTTAACTATTTTAAGATTCAATAATTTACAAATTTTACATGAACTCGATGCAGTCATCCAAACCATTGAAAATGTGATTTTAAGTCGACACGCTGATAATCCCTCCTAGCCTCCCTTTAAAAAGGGAGGAACTCCACCATTTACAGAAGAATTTTCTTTTGAAATTTACAACACTACTCAACAATTCACATTGCAAAAAACCACGTAAAAACCTATGTTGGTTACATTATATAAACCCTGAGAATGTATAAGAATGATTGCACCTAAAGCACTGCTGGTAACACTGGCATTAAGCTCATCCTTAAGCTTTGCCCAAGGCATTGTCTTAAACGACCAAAACTTACGTACCGATTTAAACTGGCTAAATCAGCAAGGTGTGATTCAAATCAGTACTTCAACTTGGCCTATGAGTGGTGATGAAATTCAACGTGCACTTTCTCAGGCCAAAGTCAGCAATACCAATCAGCAAAAAGTTATAGATGCAGTGGTGGCACATTTAAATGCCAATAACCAACTGCTCAAAGCCTCTCTTTTTGCAGAAACAGATCAAAAGCATATTCCTCAGGCTTTTGGCGACCAACAAAAAGCACAATATCAAGCGGGTTTAGATCTCAATGCTGGGAATCAGAACTGGGATGCTAAAATTCGGGTCAATGCAGAAAAAGACCCACAAATTGACCATGACCAAGATGTCAATATTGAAGGTTCGTACATTGCAGCCAAACTTTGGAATCAATGGCTCATCGCAGGGCAAATTCCAACCTATTGGGGGCCTGCGCATGACGGTAGTTTAATTCGTGGCGATGCCAGTCGCCCTGTCTATGGCGTGACCATGCAACGTGCTGAACAACCGGCGTTTAACAATAAATGGCTGTCTTGGATTGGCCCATGGCAATACCAAGCTTTTGCAGGTCAATTACATGATTACGATGCTGTGCCCGATGCAAAACTGATAGGTTTACGCGTTACAGCACAACCACTGCCTTATTTGGAATTGGGTGCTTCACGTGCCTTTCAATGGGGCGGGGAAGATCGTCCAGAAAGCTTGAACTCACTTTGGGATGCTTTTATTGGCAATAAAGACAATGGTGGTACTGGTGAACCTGACCCATCTAACCAGATTGCTGGCTTTGATGCACGCTTAAACTTACAGCCATTGGTACAAGTGCCAATGGGTGTCTATGCACAATATGCAGGTGAAGATGAAGCGGGTGGCTTACCCGCTAAAAAAATGTATCTAGCTGGGGTAGATTACTCATCAAGCTATCAAAATATGCCGTTCCAACTCTATACTGAATGGGCAGATACCCGTACTAACGGTAAAGCACAAGGTATTACTTACAACCACACCAATTATACTGATGGTTTCTATCAACATGGCTACCCTTTAGCGCATGCCATGGGTGGTGATGGACAAATGATTTCAGTGGGTGGTGATATACGTTTTGATCGGCTGAACCGTGTTAATGCACGCGTAATGTTTGCTAAATTGAATGAATCAAACCGCACAACCAACCAAGCTTTCCCTGAAAAAGATCAGTTAAAGGCTTTAGATTTAACTTGGACACATTATTTAGGCCCAGATATTCCACTAAAATTGAATGGCTGGATCAGTGATTCAGATATCCATGGCAATGATGGTGGTGCATCTATTGGTATCGAGTTTCCTTTAGAAAAAGGGCTGTTTTCTTACTAAGTCTAGTAAATTACCGCACACACTTTAGCAGTCTGTAAAATAAACCATGGATGAAATCGGCACAGATTTCATCCATTTTATTTTGCATCATGCTCTAAAGCCCACACAGGCTAAACTTAACGTAAAATTTCAGGCAATCCCTTATAATTACGGTTTTTACCCAATTCAATTTTCATCTTTTGCAGCATTTGATACGGTTGTTGCTGCACAAACATATTCACAAAGCTTAAAGGAATCGCGCCTTCAGGGTTAGCATAGCCATACGTGCTGACTTTGACTTTCTGATTGCTCAATTTCTGAAATGTCCAATCTCCCTCATACTGCCGAATACGCACATAGTCAGGATTTAGCGGATAGCCGCCTTCAATGGCTGTGTTTTGAATGCTGATGACTCCCTGCGCATCTTTGCTCATTTTGCCTTTAACCACTAAATCTCGGTCTTTCAAGGGAAATGGAAAGTCCAGCACCATATACAGTAAGAACTCACCTTTCTGATCATCTCGTGACAAGACTTTAACGCTGCCCACATAAGGCACCCATTTCACAGCATGATCAACATCTAAAATTAAAGCAGCTGCTTTTTCTAAAGGTACATTAAAGGTGGTTTCTGCCTTGTATAAAAATACAGGACTAGACTGCTGTTGATAGGTCCAGACTTTAATATTGTTTTTATGAATACTGAGTTTGGCATGTTCAAGGCTTTGTGCATGCGTGATACAGCTACAGGCGATCATGCCAAGAATTGGCAGAATTTTTTTCATTATCTTGTGCATCTTATTTTAGTTTTGTGTGGGGTCTGATGCTTTATCATCCATGACATCAGACCCTAGTTTTAACTGCAGATCACGATTTGTTCAAGCAGTTTTTATTATTTTATCGTCAGTGGCGATTTAAACTTGAATATCGTTAAAGCCTAGTACATCTTTCATGTCGTATTTACGGGCTTCACGTCCAACCACCCAAGCAGCTGCACGAACAGCACCTGCAGCAAAGTTCATACGGTTGGTGGCTTTATGGGTAATTTCCACGCGCTCACCATCGGCAATAAACATTGCGGTATGTTCACCAACAATGTCGCCACCACGAATAGTTTGAAAGCCGATGCTCTTGCGTTCACGCGCACCGGTATGTCCTTCACGACAATAAACAGCATCTTGTTTAAGATCACGACCAAGTGTGGCCGCAATCGCCTCACCCATCATTAATGCCGTGCCTGATGGTGCATCAACTTTGTGACGATGGTGTGCTTCAATCACTTCAATATCAACAGTATCGCCAAAAACTTTGGCTGCTAATTCTAACAGTTTGATTGATACGTTTACCCCAACTGAATAATTGGCTGCGTATACTACTGGGGTTTGTTGTGCCGATTCTTCCAAGATAGCTTTTTGTTCATCGTTCATGCCGGTGGTGCCAATCACAATCGCCACGCCTGCTTCACGGCAAAGTTTTAAGTGCTGTGCAGTCGCCGCAGGTGCAGTAAAGTCGATTACGACATCACAATCACCCAATACTTGCTCTAGGCTACCCACTACTTTTACACCCAATGTGCCAACACCTGCTAACTCCCCTGCATCTGCACCCAACAGGCTGCTTTCTGGGCGTTCAACTGCTGCAGCCAATTGATAGCCTGCTTCCTGAACGGCCTGAATTAAGATGCGTCCCATACGACCGCCTGCGCCTAATACACCAATGCGTGGAGTTGCTGACATAGCATATTCCTAAAATAGATTCTAAATTGTGCTTACTATATCAAAACTCGCTGCTCAGACTAAGTTTGCTGCGCAAGTTTCTGGGTTTATTTTTATTCAAAAGTAAGCCGAGCTGTACTGCTGATGGTCACTTTACACACCTCAGGCAAACTTTTAACGAAGCGATGCTAAAAATTTATCTGAAAATGCTCATTTTTTGTTTTTATTTCACAAATTTGCAAACTTGTATGCGCAGACTAGCCTGCACGAATGATAACAACTGCACAAATTAAAGGGGACTTACATGCATTCGAAGAACATGGTATTGGCATTATTGTTAGGCATCAGCACAGCATCCGTATTTGCAGAGCCTGCACTTCAAGAAGGTGATACGCTTGAAAGCCTGTCTAAAGTCCGTATTAGCGTGACGCTACAAGAGCCTCTTGCTGTTGAAGTCGATGCACCTGAACTAGAAGAAACAGCAGCAGAACATGAGGTTGTTGCAAGCGCTCAACCACAAACTACCGTTGAAACAGCAACGACTGAAATGGTTGATGTTTTAGAGATAGATATACCTGAAGTCGAATAAGCGTGCAGCAGATACAACAAAGGCGATCCTCAAGATCGCCTTTATTTTTGAGTTTAGATGAGATGCTGCTTTGGCAGACCTCATCCAAATTTTTTAATCAAACAAACGATCAAAGAACGACTTCTTCTTTGGTGATGACTGGCTGCCCTCACCTTCCATCGTCGCCTGTAACTCTTTTAACAATTCACGCTGACGTGCAGTCAAGTTCACTGGTGTTTCTACCACGATACGGCATAACAAATCGCCCTGCATGCTGGTGCGTACAGGTTTTACCCCTTTACCACGCAAACGGAACAATTTTCCTGTTTGTGTTCCCTCAGGTACTTTCAGGCTGACACGACCATCAAGTGTTGGAATTTCAATTTCCTTGCCTAGGGCTGCATCGGCAATGCTGACCGGCACATCCATATACAGATCAGCACCATCACGCTGGAAGATTTCATGCTCACGCACCACCACTTCTACGTATAAGTCACCCGATTGACCATCACGAATCGCTTCACCTTTACCGGTTAAGCGAACGCGGTCGCCATTGTCCACCCCTGCAGGAATGGTCACTTCAAGAGTTTGTTGACGGTCTGATACCCCCGAACCATGACATTGGTTACATGGGTTTTTGATGATTTTGCCTTGACCACGACAGGTGCTACAAGTTTGTTGTACCGAGAAGAAACCTTGCTGCATGCGTACCTGACCTGCACCATGACAGGTTGGACAGGTTTCGACATCGTTTGGATTTTTTGAGCCTTTGCCATCACACGCTTCACACGGTGCTGGTGCAGTAAAGGTAATGGTTTTTTTCACCCCTTTTACCGCTTCTTCAAGGGTCAGTTCCATCACATAGCGTAAGTCTGAACCACGGCGTGCACGTTGCTGGCCACGACCACCGCCACCGAATGCACCACCGAAAATATCACCAAACTGGCTAAAAATGTCTTCTGCGCTAAAACCACCGCCGAAGCCACCACCACCGCCCATGCCACCTTCAAAGGCATTGTGCCCCATGCGGTCATACATGCTGCGTTTTTCAGCATCCGATAAAATTTCATAGGCTTCTGCAGCTTCTTTAAATTTTTCTTCAGCTTCTGGGTTGTCTGGGTTACGGTCTGGATGATATTTCATCGCCAACTTACGGTAGGCTTTTTTAATTTCATCATCACTAGCGGTTTTGGCTACACCCAAAACCTCATAATAATCACGTTTAGCCATGTCTGGCGATGCTCCTCACGGAATTCTATTTAAAACTGAACTGATGTGTGAAATTGGGGTAAAACTGAGTTTTACAAGGGAAGACTGCTAAAAAATTTTAGCTGAAGTGCTTTAGATGAAGTTCAAGCCATTAGAACACAGCTTTATTTTTCAAAAATTTGGATAGCCCTTTAATCCAAGCATTGATTAAAAATAAGAAGGCAATCACGGCAAAGACCACACCTGCTACGGTGCAGGCTTTGACCCATAAAAAGGCATCCCAAGGAAAGAAGGCCAATGGAATAAACCACAATGCAGCAAACAATGCCAATACACTGTAAATCACCACATTACGCATGATCCATAAAGCCTGTGCCTGTAACCAGACTTCAGTGCTATCGACCACAATCACTTTTCGTGCATACCAATACGCCAATGCACCACTCACCACAGTAAATAAAGCAAAAAACATAAACACGTAAGAGATCGCGACAGACCGGCGAAACTTTACCAAGTTATCTTGCTTCATAATGTGATTTAACCCCATCTGTGCCATGCTTTATTTTTTAATCTGGCGCATGCTGTAACGTATGCAAAGGCTGAAAAATATAAGGTGCTACTATATTGAAATTTTCCAAGTTTCGCACCCGTTATTATGTCACTTTTACAGATTATGTGGATTTTTTTTCACTTTAAACCACTGTGCATATAATGCAGGTAAAAAGAACAGGGTTAATAGGGTCGCGACAATTAATCCCCCCATAATCGCCACGGCCATCGGGCCAAAGAAAATACTGCGAGAAAGTGGAATCATGGCCAAAACAGCCGCTAATGCTGTGAGTACAATCGGACGGCAACGGCGTACCGTGGCGTTAATGATTGCATCCCACTGCGACTCTCCTGCAAGAATGTCTTGTTCAATCTGATCAATTAAAATCAGGGAGTTGCGCATGATCATACCCGACAAGGCAATTGTGCCGAGCATCGCCACAAAGCCAAAGGGTTTGTTAAACAACAGCAAGAATAAAACCACACCAATGATGCCTAGTGGAGCAGTCAAAAATACAATAAATGCACGTGACATGCTGCGCAGCTGAATCATCAATAAGGTCATCACCACAGCCAAGAAAAACGGCATACCCGCATTAACTGACTTCTGCCCCCGTGCTGACTCTTCAACCGTACCGCCAACTTCAATTAAATAGCCACTTGGCAAAGTGCCTTTATAGCTTTCAAGCTCAGGTTGGATCTGATTCACCACCGTTGCAGGCTGCAAGCCTGTACTAATATCCGCACGTACAGTAATGGTTGGCAAACGATTACGATGCCAAATTAAACCTTCCTCAAAACGGTATTCAATTTGCGCAATTTGTGCCAACGGCACCGATGTTCCACGTGAAGTCGGTACAGCCAAACTGCTTAAGGATGCAACATCTAGGCGCTCATTTTGATCGCCACGTAATCGAATTTCAATTAGCTCACGTTTTTCACGATATTGATTAATTGCCGCCCCGCTAATAGAGCTATTCAGGAAGTTAGCCAAATCCAGACTGGATACTCCCATTTGACGGGCACGGTCTTGATCAATTTGCAATTGAATCACCTTGCTCGGCTCACCCCAATCTAAATGCACATTGGTGGTATTCGGGTTGGCACTGACTGTGGCAGCCACTTGCTGCGCCCACTGTCGTACTTGAGCAAGGTCTTCTCCTGAAACACGGAATTGTAATGGATAACCTACAGGTGGGCCATTTTCAAGCAAAGAAACGCGGGTACGTACTTCAGGCAACAATAAACGGATTTGCTCCGATAAATTACGGCGAATTTCATTGCGGTCTTCTAAAGACGATGCCAATACCACAAATTGGGCAAAACTGGCCTGCGGTAATTGCTGATCTAAAGGCAAATAGAAACGCGGCGAACCTGTGCCTACATAGGCCACATAATTGTCAATGCCTTCCTGTCGTGCCAAAAAGTCTTCCACTTTTTTGACTGCGGCCTCGGTGGCTTTGAGTGATGCACCTTCTTCAAGTTTTAAATCGACTAAAATTTCTGCCCGATTGGAAGGTGGGAAAAATTGCTGTGGTACCAATTTAAACATCGCAATTGACAGTACAAATATGCCAACTGTGATTGCAATGACGGTTTTTCGATAGCGCACACAAGTATTAACCCATCCACGAAACACTTGATAAAAGCGGGTTTGATATGGGTCGTGTAATTCACCTGCGTGCTGTAGCACAGGCTGCGGTTCAGCTTGTTTGCGTACACGCGCCCAAAGACGTTGATACCACGGCGCTCGCTGTGCATGGCGCTGAAAATCTGGCAATAATTTATCGCCCAGATAGGGTACAAACAGCACGGCAGCAAACCATGACACCACCAAAGCAATGGTCACCACTTGGAAAATTGAACGGGTATATTCCCCTGTACTTGAGGCTGCCGTGGCAATCGGTAAAAAACCTGCTGCGGTAATCAATGTCCCAGTCAGCATAGGGAAAGCAGTCGTTCGCCACGCATGACCTGCGGCTTGCAAGCGGCTATAGCCCTGCTCCATCTTAATTGCCATCATTTCAATGGCGATAATGGCATCATCCACCAACAATCCGAGGGCTAGAATAAGCGCACCGAGTGAAATCTTATGCAGTCCGACATCAAACAAATGCATACCTGCAAAAGTCATCGCCAAGACCAGTGGAATGGAAAATGCCACCACCAAACCTGTGCGAAAACCCAGTGAAAAGAAGCTGACCAAGAGCACAATAATCACCGCCTCAGCCAATACTTTCATAAATTCATTGACGCTGTGTTTTACCGCAACAGGTTGATCAGAAACCTTTTGCAGTTGCATGCCCAAAGGCAAAGTTTTTTGCAAACGGGCAAATTCTGTTTCCAGATTTTCACCCAAAGCCAGAATATCACCGCCTTTACGCATCGACACCGCAATGCCAATGCCATTTTCGCCCATAAAGCGCATACGCGGTTGAGCAGGTTCGCTAAACCCACGATAGACCTCGGCAACATCGCCCAGTTGAATGGTGGTGCCATTCACCAACAGCGGCATTTGTTTCAACTCATCGACACTGTGCAACGCACCGCTGACACGCACCTGAATACGGTCTGAATGGGTTTCAAAAAAACCTGCGCTTGCCATGCTGTTTTGTTGTTGTAAGGCTTGCTGAATCGCGGTAACAGGAATACCAAGTTGTGCGGCTTTGGTGTTAGATAACTCAATCCAAATTTTTTGATCTTGCAAACCGACCAAATTAACTTTGGCAACATCTTTGACTCGCTGTAATTGTAGCTGCAAACGGTCGGCATATTCTTTGAGGGTGGCGTAGTCATAGTCTGCGCCTGTCAGCACATAAATATTGCCAAAAGTGTCGCCAAATTCATCATTAAAAAATGGGCCTTGTACCCCTTGCGGCAATTCATGACGAATATCATTGACCTTTTTACGCACCTTGTACCAAACATCTGGAATTTGGCTAGAACGCATGGAATCTTTGGCAATAAAAGTCACCATGGACTCGCCCGGACGCGAATAAGCCATGATGCGTTCATAGTCGCCCGTGCTCATCAATTCTTTTTCGATGCGGTCGGTGACTTGTAACGAGACCTCTTTGGCGCTCGCTCCCGGCCAATAGGTTTGAATCACCATCACTTTAAAAGTAAACGGTGGATCTTCACTTTGTGCCAGTTTGGAATAGGAAAAAATCCCGACAATGCCCAACAGCAGCATCAAGTAGACCACTAGACCTTTATTTTTCAGCGCCCATTCGGATAAGTTAAAATTCATATTTTAACGCTCCGTCTGTGTGGCCGCAGAAGCTGCCTGAGCTGTTGGATTGACTGCCTGTACAGCTTGATTGTCACGGTTAATCGGGCGAATTTTTTGTCGATCACGCAGTAAATGCACCCCACCCATCACCACATAATCTTGCGGCTGTAAGCCACTCAGTACAGGCACGCTGTCACGTCCATAAGCGCCCAATGTAACAGGAATTTGGCGCACGGTTGAGTCTGGCTGTAAGACCAAAACAAAAGCTTGTTGCCCTGTTGCCGACACGCTAGATAAAGGCACATATAAACCCTGATTGGCTTGGCGAGTCAGAAATACCCGCGCACTTTGCCCCAATTGAATCTGTGCATTGCCTTCACGTAAAGCCACTTTGACTTTAAAAGTACGCGACTGATCTGCCGCAGGGGAAATTTCTCGAACCGTACCTGCAAAACGGGTATCGGGTTGTGACCATAAACTTACCGTTGCCTCTTGCCCGACTCGAATTTCACCCACCGCTTGTTCAGGCACGCCAATCACGACTTCACGCTCCCCATCAATCGCCAATTGATAAGCGACCTGCCCTGCCGCTAAAACCTGCCCAACTTCAATATTGCGTTCAGTAATCACACCATTTTTTGTGGCACGTAACTGGTTATAGTCGGTTTGATTACTGCTGACTGCATAATTGGACTGTGCCTGTTTCAACTGTGCCATAGCATGTTGATATTGGTTTTTGACTGCATCATATTGCGAGCGACTGACGGCATTCATGGGTAATAATTGCTGAAAACGCTGTAACTCATCGCTAGCAATTTTTGCAGCAGATTGCGCACTTTCCAGTTGCGCACGCGCGGCATTGAGCTGCAATGCGGCATCTTGCACATCCAGTTTTGCTAAGACTTGCCCAACTTTGACCTGATCTCCCACATCGGCAAAACGCTGTGTAACTTGCCCTGCAACCCGAAATGCCAAAGCCGTTTGCTGACGTGCTTGCACCTCGCCTGCATAGCTTTTTTGCTCAAGATGTAAACTGCTGGGCTGGGTCACCATCACCAAAGGGACTTCCTGTTCAACCTCGGTTTTTTGCTTACTGCATCCAATTAGGGTGATACAGCACAGCAGCATCAGACTGGCAATGAGATTCTGAGTCGTGTTCATCAGGTTTGCTCTTATTTAAACGTTTTTTTTAGGGCAGAATACGGTAGGGTTTGCTGACACTTCGTCTATGTTTGCGACAGCGCATATTTTTAGCTGATATAAGGCATGAGGCAGGAAACTTAGTCATTCTAAGTAACTGACTCATAACGTAATAGCAGTAAAAAATATGCTTGTTCCAAAGGACTGTGGCTAAAACTTTCTCAGATTGCGTTATGAAACTTGGTAATAGTCTCGCTATTCCCTGCGTTTCATGCCTGATCTGCTCAGTTTTAGCCTACAGCGCAAGCCATTTATGAAGTGCGTGCAAACCCCTATATTAAATTGATTATTTTTTAATTAATATACCACTGGGTACATTAATTAAAACTGAAGCGTCATTTTCCAGTTGTACTGATGCAAATTAGGATGAGCGTGTGCAGATTCATGTCGGACGACCAAAAGATTTAGAAAAACGCCAACGCATTTTAATGTCGGCAAAACACTTGTTTTTAAAGCTGGGCTTTCATGGTTCAAGTATGAATCAGATTGCGCGTGAAGCAGGTGTGACCAAATTAACGGTCTATAATCACTTTCAAGACAAAGCCACGCTGTTTTCCTGTGCCATTGAAGAAACCTGTGAAAGCCTGCTTAATGCCCAACCTCTACACTTAAGCGCAAATAGCGATTTTCGGCAGGCTTTATACCAAGCCTGTGAACTGTCCTTAACTTTGGTGAATATGCCTGAGGCAATTAAGCTGGAACATCTATTGATGGAACTGGCCTCAGAGCAAAATCCGTTGGCATTACAGTTTTACAATGCCTCACATGCCAAACTCAGAGCCATGTGGGAAAACTTCTTCCGCCAAGCCGTTGCATTGCAGTTTATTGAAGCAGATGCGCCTAAAACCCAAACTGAACTGATTGTGTCGCTCCTGCATGGTTTACGCCACCATGAAGTCCTACTTGGTGTAAGAGCCGTACCCAACCCAACAGAATGTCAGCACATTATTAATCACGCCATTGAAATTTTTATGCTGCGTTATGGCTGAACAGGCTAATTTTGCTGCCTCTTCTTACGTGATTTACAAATTCAAATCACGCAGTTTTAAGAAAATAAACAAACTCAACACTAATCACCATTCGATACGCAGGAATGTCATCCACAACCTGCGTGGTATTCATTTTATTACTGTTTCTGCGAAACAATGAATAAGAGATAAACTGTAAGCAGGTTTTGTGGATGACAATGGTTTTGCCTACTTTTCCCGAAAGAAAAGTAGGTCGAACCGAAGGTTAATCCAGCTGTTTTCGTAACTTAGCAAAACGCTGCTCCCCCCTCATCACTACATATTGGTAGCAACTATGCATAAAAAATACTCTCAATGAGCATGAAAATTCACTTGGGACTCTAATACATTGATTATCTTAGAACCCATTACAAAAAAGGTTTATCTAAAGCGGGGGTTCTTTTACCAAATAGCATTCCACTCCACCCTGTATTTCTCTCCTAAATACTGCTGCTTGGTACTATAAGCTCAGATGCGCAAAATCCATGCAACTTTTGTAGATAGCCCGCTTGGATTGTAGATAAATCGGGGTATAGTCTTTTTAGAGTAGAAAAACACAAAACATGGAGAACAACGAATGATTCAACAAATTGATGCTCCTCTACGCGATGACGTACGCTTACTTGGCAACTTATTGGGTGAAACCCTCAAGTTACACGCAGGACAAGATTTGTTTAATCAGGTCGAACAAATTCGTGCTTTATCTAAAGGCGCGCGCGATGGACAAGCCGAAGCTGAAAAACAACTCGAACAACTGTTTTTAAGTCTGGAAGATGACGAAATCTTACCGCTCACCCGTGCCTTTACCCACTTTTTAAATTTTGCCAACATCGCTGAGCAATATCATGTGGTGCGCAGCCGTCGCCAAAGCGAATTTGATGAAAATGGCGTTTCTCCAAACCCGCTAGATCACTTATTTATCAAGTTTAAAGACAACCAAATTTCTGCAGAAACACTCTTTCAACAAGTCTGCGAGCTAAAAATTGAGTTGGTTTTAACTGCGCATCCGACTGAAGTCAGCCGTCGTACCCTCATTCAAAAATATGACGATATTAATGACTGCTTGTTTAAAATGGATCAGCAAAAACTGACACCACGTGAACGTCAGGCAGTTTTGGCAGATTTAAAACAGCTGATCAGCTCGGCTTGGCAAACCGATGAAATTCGCCAACATCGCCCAACCCCTGTCGATGAAGCCAAATGGGGCTTTACCACCATCGAACAAACCCTGTGGAATGCGGTGCCTAAATTCATGCGTGAATTAGACAGCATTGTGCAGGAACATTGTGGACAAAGCCTACCGCTGAGCGTTGCACCTGTACGTTTCGCCTCTTGGATGGGCGGTGACCGCGATGGTAACCCGAATGTCACTCATAAAGTTACTCAAGAAGTGCTGTGGCTGTCACGCTGGAAAGCAGCAGAACTGTATTTACGTGATATTGAAAACCTGCGTTGGGAACTCTCCATTCAGCAATGCAGCCCAGAATTGGCAGATGCTTTGGGACATTTCCATGCCGAGCCGTACCGTGAATATTTACGCGACACCCGAGAACGCCTAAAAGCCACCCGCGACTGGTTAGCAGCGAAACTGCAAGGCAAAGAGGCTGATGACAGTTTGGTCATCAAAAGCAAAGACGAACTGTTACAGCCTTTATTGCTGTGTTATCGCTCGCTGACGGCTTGCCAATTATCAGACATTGCGAACGGCAAATTGTTGGATTTAATTCATCGTGTGAATTGTTTCGGCATTGAATTACTAAAACTGGATATTCGCCAAGAATCGGGACGTCATCGTCAAGCCATTTCTGCCATTACCGAATATTTAGGTTTGGGCAATTTTGAAACTTGGACTGAACAAGCGCGTCAGAACTTCTTGCTTCAAGAGCTACAAAGTAAACGTCCGTTATTGCCAAAATTCATGCAAGAACCTGCACAAAGCCTGATTCAACATCCCGATGTGCAAGAAGTGTTTGCCACCATGCGCACTTTGGCTGCACAGCCGCAGGAAAGTTTGGGCGCTTATATTATTTCCATGGCGGAATATCCAAGTGATGTATTGGCAGTGTTATTGCTGCAAAAAGAAGCGGGCATTCAGCATCCTTTGCGTGTGGTGCCGCTGTTTGAAACCCTGAAAGACTTGGATGGGGCTGCCCAAACCATGAATACCCTATTTAATATGCATTGGTACAAACAGCATATTCAGGGCAAACATGAGGTGATGATTGGCTACTCAGACTCCGCCAAAGATGCAGGGTTCATGTCTGCCAACTGGGCGCAGTACCGCGCGCAGGAAGAACTGACTGCGGTAGCGCAGCAACATGCTGTGCAGCTGACTTTATTCCATGGTCGCGGTGGTTCCATCAGCCGTGGCGGTGCACCAACACAACAAGCATTGTTCTCACAACCACCGGGTTCTATTTCAGGTGCAATCCGCGTCACCGAACAAGGTGAAATGATTCGTTTTAAATTTGGACTTGAAGGGGTTGCCTTACAAAATCTGGAAGTCTACACCGCTGCAACCTTAGAAGCGACGCTGATGCCACCACCTGTGCCGAAAGCAGAATGGCGCGAGTTGATGGATAACATGACCGAACTTTCGGTGCAGGTCTATCGCCAAACCGTGCGTGAAAATCCACATTTTGTGAAATATTTACGCACCGTTACGCCAGAGCTGGAATTGCAGATGTTGCCACTCGGTTCACGTCCTGCGAAGCGTAAAGTGAGCGGTGGAATTGAATCCTTACGTGCCATTCCGTGGGTATTTGCATGGACACAAATCCGTTTAATGCTGCCTGCTTGGTTAGGGACAGGCGCAGCAATTAACCAAACGCTCGATCAGGGACAAAAAGCCACTTTGGATGAAATGCTCAGCGATTGGCCGTATTTCCAGACTTTAATTGATATGCTAGAAATGGTGCTATCTAAAGCCGACAGTAATATTGCCCTGTACTACGAATCTAACCTGACCGATGACGAAGACTTAAAACAACTCGGTGAGCAACTCCGTCAACGTCTGCGTGATGCTGTGACGACCCTACTGACCCTTAAAGGTGAATCGCAATTGCTCAGCAGCAATGATGTGCTAGATCAATCGATGCGGGTGCGTAAACCTTATTTATTGCCACTGCATTTGCTACAGGCAGAATTGATGAAACGTCGTCGTTTGTATTTGGCAGAACAGCATGCCGAACATACCCCTGTCGATCATGCCCTCATGGTGAGTATTGCAGGGATTGCAGCAGGCTTACGCAATACAGGTTAAGACCTAACGAATAGCACAACAAGCAGAGTCATGTACTCTGCTTGTGGCTTATTCACTCACTTAGAAATGGCTTGGGCTCATGCTTCATAAAGCCAAACACAGTGGACATAATAACGTGAAAGCAGACATGGACTAAGACATGCGTTACGAGGCAAAAAAACCAGCCTAAATTATGTGCAATTAAATTTATTCTTAGTCTGTTTTCATCCCACTAATGCCGCAATACATTCTTTAAATTTATAAATAAAATTACTTATTTATATTAAATGTAATTTTTAACAAATAGTAAAATTTAATTCTAAAAATAAGCAACTGGTCAGTTTCCTCGCAAAATTTTTAAAAAATTTATGCAATACAAGGGTATGATGTGCTCAATTTAGCTTTTGAGTGCTCACTTTATGTCCAACTGGTTTCCCAAATGGCGCCCTTATGAAGGCAACATTGATGCGCGTCCTGTAGGGACCAATGAGTATCTACCGCCTGCACAAACCGTTGTATTGGGGATACAACACGCGTTTGCCATGTTTGGTGCTACGGTACTTGCACCTTTCTTAATGGGCTTTGACCCGAACCTTGCCATTTTAATGTCAGGGATTTGTACCATCCTGTTCTTTTTCATGACAGGTGGGCGCGTTCCAAGTTATTTAGGTTCGAGCTTTGCCTTTATTGGGGTAGTGATTGCTGCCACAGGCTATGCAGGTGCATCAGGTGGTTTAAATGCCAATATTGGGGTCGCGGCAGGCGGGATTATTGCCTGCGGTATTTTATATGCCCTGATTGGCTTTTTGGTGATGGCCACAGGCACCCGCTGGATTGAAAAATTGATGCCACCTGTAGTGACAGGTGCAGTGGTGATGATCATTGGTTTAAACCTTGCCCCAGTCACGGTCAAAGCCGTTGCAGGCAATCCATTTAATATGTGGATGGCATTGGTAACTGTACTATGTATGGGCATGATTGCCGTGTTTACCAAAGGTTTACTGCAACGCCTCTTGCTTTTAATTGGCTTACTCATGTCGTATCTGATCTATTTTATGGTCACCAATGTCATGGGTTGGGGGACGCCAATTAACTTCACACCAATTCAGCAAGCCGCGTGGTTTGGTGTTCCAGACTTTCATGCGCCTGTATTTGATGTGAATGCCATGCTGATTATTGCCCCAATTGCCTTCATTTTGGTGGCAGAGAACTTGGGACACATTAAAGCAGTCGGAGCAATGACAGGTGAAAACCTCGATCCGCACATTGGTAAAGCCTTTGTAGCCGATGGTGTTGCCACAACACTCGCAGGTGGTGTCGGTGCACCAGGTATGACCACTTATGGTGAAAATATTGGCGTGATGGCTGTTACCCGCGTGTATTCCACGATTATTTTTGTGGTGGCGGGGGTCTTTGCAATTTTCCTTGGGCTTTCACCCAAATTTGGCGCGATTATTCACACCATACCTACCGCTATTTTAACAGGTGCTTCAATTGTGGTCTTTGGTTTGATTACCATTGCTGGCGCGAAAATCTGGATTGAAAACAAGGTCGATTTTTCTAAAAACAAAAATCTGATGGTGGCTGCCGTGACCATTATTTTAGGAACGGGTGACTTTGCGCTGCAATTGGGCAGCTTTAATTTGGGTGGGATTGGTACAGCAACTTTTGCGGCCTTGTTCCTAAACTGGTTCTTTAGCTTGGGCGATAAATCATAAGCCTGAACTGACTGTTTAGGATTTCCATGAATACAACTCCCATCAAAAAAGACCGAGCATAATATGCTCGGTCTTTTTTTACCCCAAACGGTCTGTCTAGAATAAACCGTTTTAAGAGATCATGCTTTTGCTGTGGCTTATTTCTGTTTTTTAAGCTCTTGCTTAAGTTGCTTCAATTTGCCTTTATGTTTTGAAATCTTTTTCAAACGTGCTTTGATTTTTTGCTTCAAAGATTTAACTTGCTTAGCCATGGTATTACTCCTTAGTAAGGCTATTCGTTGCCATTGTGTTGTTTCACAAAACTACGAATAAATTTTCTTAATTCACGAGCAGCACTAGTATCAAGTTCTTCACATAAACGAATAAATTCATCACGTTCAGTACTATTAATACGAATTAAAAGTTGTCCATCTTTCTTGCCTGTCTTTATTTTTTTGATTTGCTCGTTCATTGCTGATCTCTCCAAAATAAAGACTGCTTTGCAAAAGATGTATATACAATATATATACTTTTCAGAATAATGCAAACTTACAATGTTAAAAAATGTAATAAAATCATAATCTTTTTTTTACCATAGCTTTCAAAAGCAACAGCAAAGCCAAGACAGGCAAGGCTTTGCGCTAAAAGCTGTCTACAGAAAAAATAAACATATTATTTTTAAAAAATGCTGTTTTGAGGCTAAAAATAAATACAGACACCGCAATTTTGCAGCGTAAAGGAAAGGATTGGCTGAGTTTGAAATATCACACCAAACTCATAAAAAACTTTTTAAGGGCGGAATTCTTTCAGTTCACGTTGAATAAAGTGCTGAATCATATCGTGGTACAAACGCTCAGCCATATCAGGATCAACATCATGTTGCAGCGCAAGCGCACGCACTTTTTCAATGACTTCTTTCACTCGCTGTGGTGATTGCACATCTTCCACCGTCTGTTTATGGCGCATGGCTTGATCGACATAAAACTGACGTGATGCAATCAGTTCAATTAAAGCCACATCTATCTGATCAATCTTTTCACGTGCTTGTTGTAATGAGTTTACTTTTTCATTGTTCATGGGCTGGGGCTACACTTTCAGTTTCGTTTTCAATTTCACTCTTATACTTTTCTTCTAACACATTACTGAAAATACTTTCAATCATCCACACCCGATATAAGCTGTTAAATACATAACTTTGTCCATCAATGCGCAATTCCAGCACAGGAAAATCGGGTTGAGATTTCATCTCGCACAACATGTCATTTTCTTTGAGTAATTCGGCAACATCGGCTGTACTCAGTTGTTCTAGCTCTAATTCACGCTGCATTCGATCAAAATGCGCCTTAAAGGACATATCCTGCCCTTTCGTCCACACCGCCTGCAAAATACGATACATGGCATCGACACGCTGTTCTTCAGGCACGCTGTAATACAGCTGCGCCATGTAAGTAGTGGCAGCTTCGGTTGGACGGCAAAATGGTGTAAACGCAACATCGGTACGTTTAGACAATCGGGTGGCTAGTCCCCAGTCAAAGCCATCTCGCCCGTGGTACGACAACGGGTAGACATTTAAATGAATGTTGTAATAGGCTGCCAATTCTTCCTTGATATACGCCAATAACAACCAAGAAATCGGGTCTTCCAAGGCAATATATAAATCCAGCTCTGGATCCAGTGCCTGAATTTCGTTCAGTTCCGCAGCATCACTAATTAAATGTTCACGCCATTCAATGTGATTAATCAAAAAAATAGGATTATCAGTGAGTAGTTTTTGTTGTTTTAAACGGCGGGTTAAACGCAATAAATCATCGACCGCATGGTATTTACGTCCGCCAAATTCAAAATAACTGGCCAATACAGGTGCGTCATCAAATACCCGTTCGGAAAAATCCTGTACCTGATGATGACGGCTGGCCATAGCATATAAGGTGCGTAATTTACCCGACTGTTTTTGCCACAGCATGTGGAACACATCTTCAAGTAAATACAAAAAGTCCTGCCCACGTAGTGGGGTATGCCGCAAAATAGCTTCGGCCTGCATCAAGGCTTCTGCAGTCGGTGGTTCAGGTGTATCGTGAAAACTAAAACGATGTTGCTTGGCCAAAATCTGCGCATCATTGATGCAATAGTTTTGCCATTCCGCTGCTGACATTTGATTTGGAGCATCACCACTTTGGCTAGAAATTACCACCTTTAACGGCTTTAATTCCTCTGCCAAAATATCTTCTAACTGCGGCAGTTGCTGCACCGCCAAATAGCTGTAAACATCGTCTAAACGCAGATGCACACTCAGTCCGTGTTCCGTGGGCAACACCGCTTGCCGAGAAGGTTTTTGATAAAACCAACTCGATCGAATCGGATCGAACCAACGGCGCAACAGTGACATGAGATCAACCTCTACAATTAAAATCCTTGTGGTCTAGGGTCTATGGACAAAAACAACCATGGCGCTAGTCCCTAAATACTACACAAGGATTTATATCAATTCACATCTAATTGATCAATTAGACCTCTAGACCTCTAAATTCAGATCGGTAACCGCACCCTTCTCTGCCCCCGATGCCAGTTTGGCAAATTTTGCCAAAGCACCATGGGTATAGTTTGGTTTTGGTTTGACCCATGCAGCTTTACGTGCGGCCATTTCCTCTTCCGACACATGCCAAGTCATTTCACGGGTTTCAGCATTGATCGAAATTTTATCGCCATTTTTAACCAGACCAATTGGCCCACCTTCATAGGCTTCTGGGGTGACATGTCCAATCACAAAACCATGACTGCCGCCTGAGAATCGCCCATCGGTAATTAAAGCCACTGAGTTTCCTAAGCCTTTACCAATAATGGCAGAAGTTGGTTTTAGCATTTCAGGCATACCAGGGCCACCTTTAGGGCCTTCACCACGAATCACCACCACTTCGCCTTCTTGGACTTCACCATCCAAAATACCGCGCATTGCACCAATTTCGCCTTCAAAAACACGTGCAGGGCCTTCAAAATACAAACCTTCTTTGCCTGTAATTTTGGCCACCGCCCCTGTTGGCGATAAATTGCCTTTTAACACCACCAAATGTGAATCTTTCTTAATTGGGGCATCAAACGGTAAAATAATCTGCTGGTCGGCTGGGTAGTCTGCAACATCGGCCAAGTTTTCTGCCAAAGTTTTACCAGTAACGGTTAAGCACGAACCATCTAACATTCCTGCATCGAGCATACGTTTCATTAGCGGTTGAATTCCGCCAATCGCAATCAGCTCAGACATTAAATATTTACCCGATGGGCGTACATCTGCCACCACAGGTGTTTCCTGACCAATTCGTACAAAGTCATCTAGCGTGAGTTCAACCCCTGCTGAGTGGGCCATAGCAATTAAATGCAGTACGCCATTGGTTGAACCACCCAAAGCAATCAGCACTTTAATGGCATTTTCAAAAGCAGACTTGGTCATAATGTCACGCGGTTTAATGTCCAAACGCAACAGATTCATAACGGCTTCGCCTGCACGTTGGCAATCCTGCAATTTGTCTTGAGATACTGCTTCCTGTGCCGAAGAACCCGGCAAACTCATGCCCAAGGCTTCGATAGCCGATGCCATTGAGTTGGCGGTGTACATCCCACCACAAGAGCCTGCACCGGGCAAAGCCACTTCTTCAATTTGCTTGACCTGAATTTCGTTAATTTCACCTTTGGCATGCTGCCCCACAGCTTCAAATACCGAAATAATATCGGTATGTCCTGCACCTGGTTTGATGGTGCCGCCATACACAAACAAGCCTGGACGGTTTAAACGTGCCAGTCCCATAATGCAGCCTGGCATGTTTTTGTCACAGCCACCAATGGCAATTACGCCATCATAAGCCTGACACCCCACCACCGCTTCAATTGAGTCGGCAATAATTTCACGTGAAACCAGTGAATATTTCATGCCTTCGGTGCCGTTAGAAATACCGTCTGAAATGGTGATGGTATTGAAAATAATACCTTTACCACCCGCCTGATTCACGCCTGTTTCTGCTTCTCGTGCCAAGCCGTCAATGTGCATATTACACGGTGTGACATTGGCCCAAGTCGATGCAATACCAATGAATGGACGGCTAAAATCTTCATCCTTAAAACCGACCGCGCGCATCATGGAACGTGCAGGTGCATTTTCAATGCCTTCATAAACTTCGGCTGAATGTTCGCGAATATTCTGTTTGCTCATAGCGGATTCCTTGCAAGATCGGTCAAGTCATACGGATCTAATTTATTCTGTATTTCATTGTATAGAAAGCAGGCACGATATAAAACCAAATACCCAAGAAAAACCACGTGTGATTTGGATGCTTCATCCGGCACAAGTATGCACATGAAAAAAAGCACCCCAATATTTGGAGTGCTCTTTTATTTAATATTTATGCGCTAGTGGGTGCTTAGATTTCGCGTACCGCACCTTTTGCCGCACTGGTAGTGTGCATCGCATAAGCTTTCAAGGCTTTTGAAATTTTACGTGGACGCTCTTCTACAGGATGCCAGCCTTTGGCTTCCTGTGCTTCACGACGTGCCGCCATGGTTGCATCATCGACTGCCAAATGAATGCTGCGGTTTGGAATATCAATTTCGATACGGTCGCCATCTTCAACCAAACCAATCGCACCACCTTCTGCCGCTTCTGGAGAAACATGACCAATTGAAAGACCTGAAGAACCGCCAGAGAAACGACCATCGGTGAGTAAGGCACATTCTTTGCCCAAACCTTTCGATTTCAAATAGCTGGTCGGATACAACATTTCTTGCATACCTGGGCCACCACGTGGGCCTTCGTAGCGAATTACCACCACATCACCCGCTGTAATTTTACCGCCTAAGATCGCATCCACTGCAGCATCCTGACTTTCAAAAACACGTGCCGTACCGTTGAATTTTAGAATGGAATCATCTACCCCTGCAGTTTTCACAATACAGCCATCTAAAGCGATGTTGCCGTAAAGTACCGCCAAACCACCATCTTTAGAGAACGCATTTTCTGCATTACGGATGACACCACTATCACGGTCACCATCTAAACGTGAATAGTAACGGTCTTGTGAGAATGCAGTTTGAGTTGGTACGCCGCCCGGTGCAGAACGGTAGAAGCTATACACTTCTTCATTTTCAGTACGGATAATATCCCATTTGTCTAAAGCATCTTTTAATGTTGCTTCGTGGACTGTACCCACTGAAGTATCTAATAAGCCCGCACGGTCTAGCTCACCTAAAATAGACATGATGCCGCCTGCACGGTGTACATCTTCCATGTGAACGTCTTGTTTTGCAGGTGCAACTTTACACAAAACAGGTACTTTGCGTGATAAACGGTCAATATCATCCATGGTGAAATCAACACCTGCTTCATTGGCAGCTGCCAATAAGTGCAATACGGTGTTGGTTGAACCGCCCATGGCAATGTCTAGTGTCATGGCATTTTCATACGATGCCTTAGTAACCATTGAACGTGGCAATACGCTGTAGTCGTCTTGTTCATAATGGCGTTTTGCCAATTCCACAATTAACTGACCTGCTTGATCGAACAGTTTTTTACGATTAGCATGGGTGGCAACAATTGAACCATTGCCCGGTAAAGATAAACCTAAAGCTTCAGTTAAGCAGTTCATTGAGTTTGCAGTGAACATGCCTGAACATGAACCACAAGTTGGACATGCAGAACGCTCGTACTCAGCCACTTCTTCGTCGCTGTAGTTGTCATCTGCTGCCACAATCATTGCATCAATCAAGTCAATCGCATGCTCATTACCGCGAATTTTAACTTTACCTGCTTCCATTGGACCGCCAGACACAAAGACCACTGGAATGTTCAGACGCATCGCTGCCATCAACATCCCTGGGGTAATTTTGTCACAGTTGGAGATACATACCATGGCATCAGCACAGTGTGCGCTCACCATGTACTCAACAGAGTCGGCAATCAAGTCACGCGATGGCAATGAATACAACATGCCGTCATGGCCCATGGCAATCCCGTCATCTACCGCAATGGTGTTAAATTCTTTAGCCACACCACCTGCAGCCTGAATTTGCTCTGCCACCATTTGCCCAAGGTCTTTTAAATGCACATGGCCAGGTACAAATTGGGTAAATGAGTTGACCACCGCAATAATCGGCTTACCGAAATCTTCGTCTTTCATACCTGTTGCACGCCATAAGCCACGTGCACCAGCCATATTTCTTCCGTGTGTCGATGTTTTTGAACGATAGTCAGGCATTGTAAAGTTCCAACTTGGTTGTGCTGAAATGAATCTGAAATTCATTCTGGCGAAATAATACTGTTTGCAAGATCTGTATCACTGCAAAATAGTTTAAGAGTCTTTCTATTTTACTACAGCTTGAGGTAGTAAGGCTGCTGCTTTACCAACTTTATGATGGATAAAAAGTGACGAGAACCCACAGCACCTTGTTGATCATACTGAATGCAATACAAAACTTTCATGAATAATTTTTAAATTTTGCATTACTAATTTTTATCATAATAATTTATAGCACAGCGACAAGGTGGATTTGTTACAACCCGTTCCGACCTTTGAGCCGCAATTTGTTATAATTGCCGCGTCATCTAAAACTATGGGTTGATTTCCATTGAAAATCGTTTTTGCAGGTACGCCTGAATTTGCTGCAAGCGCTTTGGCAGCACTCCTGAACACCGAACATGAGATTGTCGCGGTTTACACCCAGCCTGACCGTAAAGCAGGACGCGGACAAAAACTCACAGCATCTGCGGTGAAGCAATTGGCACTACAACACGATCTTCCTGTCTATCAACCTTTACATTTTAAATCATCTACTGAAGAAGGTCTGGCGGCTCAACAAGAATTGGCTGCATTGAATGCCGATGTGATGGTGGTTGCGGCCTATGGTTTAATCTTGCCACAAGTAGTTTTAGATACGCCTAAATATGGCTGCTTGAATATTCACGGTTCTTTATTGCCACGTTGGCGTGGTGCAGCGCCGATTCAGCGCGCCATCGCCACAGGGGATACCGAAACAGGCATCACCATTATGAAAATGGCCGCCGGCTTAGATACGGGCGATATGATGTATAAAACCCGATGCCCAATTACTGAAACAGACACCTCTGCCACTTTACATGACAAACTGGCGCAGCAAGGCGCCGAAGCAATTGTTGAAGTATTGGCTTCCGAGCAAAAATTACAAGACTATTTGGCTGCGCGTGAAGTGCAAGATGAAGCCTTAACGGTCTATGCACACAAATTGACCAAAGCCGAAGCGCAAATTAACTGGTCACAAACTGCAGCTGAAATTGACCGTAATATCCGTGCCTTTAACCCGTGGCCGGTGGCATTTATCCCTTTAGATGACACTCAAAACTTACGCGTGTGGAGTTCAGCATTATCAGATGAACCTGCCCAAGGTCAGGTGCCTGGCACAATATTAAAACTGGACAAACAAGGTGTACACGTCGCTTGTGGTGATCAACAAGCAGTATGCTTAAGCTCGTTGCAATGGCCAGGTGCTAAACCGCTGAATCCTGTGCAAATCATTCAAACTCAAAAACTTCAATCAGGACAAGTTCTCGCATGAGCCCATCTGAATCTGGCAGCTCGCATTTGAACTTGCGTGCCCAAGTGATCCGTACTTTATTGGCTGTCCAGCAAGGACAATCTTTAAGCAGTGTTTTGCCTTTACACTTAAATAAAGTGTCAGAACGTGACCGTGCCTTATTTCACGAGCTAGTTTTGGGAACTTTAAGACAGTGGTATGCCCTAAAAAGCATTACCTTGCCGTTGTTGGTCAAACCTTTAAACAATGAAACCGTGGAAACTTGCTTATACGTCGGGCTGTATCAAGTACTCTGCACTCGTGTGGCTAGTCATGCCGCTATTTCGGAAACCGTGACTGCGACCAAGCAATTGGGCTATCAAGCCTTAAGTGGTGTGGTCAATGCCATTCTGCGTCGTGTTTCACGTGAAACCTCAGACTTTCAAACCGCTTTGACTCAGGCACATGGTTTACCAAGTTGGTTATACAAGCGTCTGAAAAAAGACTGGCCAGAACAACTGGAGCAATTAACCCAAAGCCTAAAACAAATTGCACCACTGACTTTAAGAGTCAATACACGCCAAATTAGCCGTGATGACTATCTAGAAATTTTGCAGGAACAAGAGATTGCAGCCGAAGCTTGCAGCCTGTCTGAAGTCGGTATTGTGATGCAGCAAAATGTGCACATTCCAGACTTACCCGGCTTTGATGAGGGCGTGTTTTCGGTTCAAGATGAACACGCCCAGTTGTGTGCTTCTCTCTTGCCAAATTTAGATGGCAAAGTCGTGGTCGATGCCTGCGCAGCACCTGGTGGCAAAACAGCACATCTTTTGGAAAAGTTTCAGCCTAAAAAACTGATTGCATTAGATCACGATGCCAAACGTCTGTTACGTGTCAGCGAAAACCTAGAACGTCTACAGCTGAATCAAGACACACAGGTCGATATTGTCGCTGCTGATGCCACCACATGGACGACCAATGAAACCGTAGACTGTATTGTATTAGATGCCCCATGTTCAGCAATTGGAGTCTTGCGTCGTCATCCAGATATTCGCTTGCTGCGTCAATCTGGCGACATTCAACAAACCGCAGCCTTACAACAACAGATTTTGAAACACATGTGGCAGCAACTTAAAGTGGGTGGCACATTGCTTTACATTACCTGCTCGATTTTAAAAGCCGAAAATGAACAGCAAATGCAGCTGTTTTTTGCCGAACATGACAATGCCAAAGAAGTAAAAATTGAAGCAGACTGGGGCATTGCACAGCAATATGGACGCCAATTGCTACCAAAGCAAGGTCGTGGCGATGGTTTTTATTATTGTCGTATCAAAAAAACAGCATAAATTTATTGCTACTTTTTCTGTTCCTTAAAATGTAGTCAAACATACTCAAGGACTAATTCGCACTCTGTTAATGTCTTGTTGCCAAGCGTGTAACTAGAGCCTGAGTCGGTCA
>NZ_JAAZQW010000014.1:0-60633 GCF_012371415.1 Acinetobacter sp. A3 | reverse complement strand
TATATTGATGTTTATAACATCATTTGAGGAGCAGAATATCACTTATAGGAGTTGTTCAAATTTACGGATCCATCTCTTAATTACTTTTCTGAGAATTACATTTGTCATCTGCCAGAACAAAGTTATGTCCAGTATCGGCAGGATATAGAGACCATGGAATAAAATGATCTACAGCATATTTTGAGTTTTTTAGGCTTTTTCCACAGTAAAAACACTGGCATTGCTGTAAATCAATTAAGAAGTCCGCGACCTGCCCCAGTTGATTGCGACTCGGGGCAAACATGAATTCATCCAAGTCAGGCAAACCATCCAGTATCACCAGATTCTGCTTATTCAGTCGGACAAAATCAATCCAGCGCTTCTGGCACAACTCTTCAATAATTTCACTAAACTGTCTCAAGCAATACATGACTTGTGGCAAAAGGGTTAATTGCTTATTTGAATATTCGAGTCGATATAAAAACTCAAAATTTTGACCATTGATGTTTTATAAATATCGTACAGGCATTTCTTTTACTGTTTTTGCCACCTCTTTCAGTAGCTTTAACCAAACAGAGGTATCCCGACGTAATAAACCAAGTGATGAATAACTTTGTCTCAGTAAAATAATTCGATTTACAATCGCTGCCTGCTTACCATTATTCTGATTCAGGATCAGCTGCCCATCTTCATGAAAGGTATAGGGTACTGCTTGCTTCCAATATAACTCTATAAATTTTTCAGCGATATCTGTGTACTCTAGAATTAAAGTACCGCCCTCATCTTCACCTTTTTCAATACTCAAACGACTCAGGCTAATTAGCAAAGCAAATTTATAGGTACTGCTAAAGCTCCCAGACTGCAAAATCAACTGAATATTCTTTAGAAATTTAAGTTGCTCTTGGGCTGTAGGAACCACGCTAAACATATTTTTTCCAAAGCAAATTGAGCCATTGCTCTTGCCGATCAGGACGCTGATCTACTGTAATCCACTGCTTTATCGAGGTGACATTATTAAATTGTCTAAGTAAGGCTTCGGCTTGGACTTCGTTCAAATCTGTAAACTCCCGACCATCCTTCTCCCGATCAGAATCTCCATATTTGAATGACAAGTAGATCACACCATTTGGTTTTAGCGCACAAAGCATTTTTTGAAGTACTTCAGTCAATCGATCTCGCTCACAGTGCAGCAATGACGCACAAGCCCAAATACCGTCATAACGCTCATCTTCGTCCAGATCATAAAAACTCTGGTGTTGTACATTAATACCAGTTAACTCATGCGCTTTTTTAACAAGTTCTTCAGAGTAGTCACACGCATCGACCTCATAACCTTTCTTTTTAAAAGCAAGGCTATCCCGCCCCGATCCACAGCCTAAATCCAATATTCTTGCTGTACTTGGCAAGTGCTCTAAAAATGGCTGATACAAAATTTCCATATCCACATTAAAAGTAGATTCCGCGAATTGGCTTGCATGTGTATTGTAGTAATCTATTGTTTTCATTACTGGCTATCCAATCTGCTTTAATATTTAGATTATTTATTTAATCATTAACCTAGATGGCTTTCTCACAAATCAACTAAACAACTTCCTTTGTAGTAAAAATCAAAAACATTAAGCCACCCATACCCCTTGCACAATTCACCATATATTCAACAGGCTAGTAATCTTGAAGACTCTCGATCAACTCTTTATTTAATTCTCTATTTGGTTGAAGCATATCATCAGCAAGAGCCCGTTTACTTGATAGAAGTCGATCCAATTTTATTTCAAATGTATCAAAATCCTTACCTGCAGAAATTGTAGGATAGTAGACAAATACGTCTTTATCTTGTCCTATACGATACGCTCTATCTGTTGCCTGATCTTCCTTTGCTGGATTCCAACTTCGTGTGTAATGTATAACATGATTAGCTTTCTGTATGTTTACACCAAAACCCACGGCAACAGTAGATAAAATAATGACATTAAAGCCAGCGGTATTCTGAAATTTATCAATTAGATTTTGACGAGATAATCCTTTTTTACTGCTAGTGCTTGAGTCACCATTGACTGTAGTAACATTCAAACCAAATCTTTCTAAAAGAATACGTTTAAGAAAAACCTGAATATCTCTAAATTCAGTAAAAATAATCACCTTTTCATTCTTTACTTTAATTTCTTCTAAAGTTTTTATTAACCAATCAACCTTAGGGGAGTCAGGAATCAAAGCATCTGGGCGAATTTGTAAAGGATGTGCACAGATCATTCTCATGCTGTGTAATGATGCCAACATTGCCCCTTGATTACCTTCTGCAGATAACTTTCTATAACGACTAATTACATCTGAATATAATTGACGCTGAAGCATTGAAATTCCGATATTTTTACAATCACTTACTTCATTTTTATTCGGTAAATCTGCTACTTCTTTCTTCATACGTCTTAAAACTTGTGGCTTTATCAACTCACGCAATTGCTCTAATAATTGGTTATCTGCATTTTCACCACGCTCAATCGGACGACGATAAGTTTTATTAAACTCACTTAACGATCCAAGTAAATTTTCCTGTATAAAATCAAACAAACACCAAAGATCTACCAATGAATTCTCTACAGGGGTTCCTGTACAAGCAATTTTAAAATCAGCTTTTTGAGCTTTGGCTGCTTTTGTCACCATAGCTGTAGGTACTTTGATTTTTTGTGCTTCGTCACAGACCATAATTGACCAATCAATTCGTGCTAAAGAGAACTCTAAATCACGCATAGTCTCATAAGTTGTCAATACAATATCTGTTTCACCCAGCCAATCTTCCTCAAGTAGATTTGTAATTCCATGACCTTCACGAAGTTGTTCAGAAATCAAATGTTTAGGAATTTTTCGATTTTTTAAATTTTCACCATACAAACTAAGAATTTTTGCAAATTTTGCACTAAAGAAACGATTTGCTTCAGCCTCCCAATTTTCCAGCAAAGATACTGGAGCGACGACCAAGACTGGTTTTTTTTCTTTTGCAGTTTCTAAATACTCACCAATAAAGCACAATAATTGCAGTGTTTTACCCAACCCCATGTCATCAGCTAAAAGACACCCACTCACATTGTCAGGTGCATATTGGTAGAGATTCTGCAACCATGAAATACCAAATTCTTGATGGAGCTTTAAACTAAATTCCTGCTTTCTAAAACTTGAAGGTAATCTTGGTGGTTGGAAGTTTACCTTATCAAAAGTTAGTAGTTCCGTTCTTTGTTTAGTGAATTCTGCTTCTTCAATATTACTGGCGATAAGCAAAGTATCTTTCTTTTTTTTCTCAAGATTTTCTTCGCGCTCTTTTTCTTGATCCACAAGACAGTTTTTATTAGAAGTGTTTAGTTGATTTAACAATTGCTTAGCTTCATCGATAGAAACTTCAGTATCGGTGTTTGGTATTACAACACAAGCTTTACCATCTTGTTCTGCCAATTGTATACGCTGTTCAAGTAATTCAAATGTTTGATCTTCAGAGTGCTCTTTTAAGAGCTGCCCTAGCTCCACCAAATGCTGTGGTAACCATGCTGACTCACCACTATCCTTTTGTACAAATCCTGGATTTAACTTTTGAGCCTCACCAATACCAATCACACGCTCACTATAATTTGATAAATCTAGTACTTGTTTAGCTTGCAATTCATCTTGGAATTTTTGAATTTTTGCTATGTCATTTTTAAGATCTTGAATTTGATGATCTAGATAGCTTGTTCTATCAATTGCATAACCAGCCCAAAGGAAAACTGGTGAAGGTCTTTCATAAGCATCTATAAAATATCTTGTTTGTTCAAGATTAACGAGCTCTAATATTATCGGTTTTTGATCACGATCTGAATTTTCATTGAGATGCAGTTGCGCTGAAATATAATGCCCTAATTCATTATAATGTTTATCTAACTGCAAACTATAACTATAAATCTCTGCTTCTTGCTTAGATTGTTCAAAACTTTCAGGAGAAAGAACATCTGAGGCATCATCCCCTAATTGCGCAAAAGGGTTATGTAAGAAAGCTTGTGCACGCTCACCTGATACGCGCCTATTTGGCATTTTTTTTATTTCATTCAGTACATTTTTTACTTGAGGATCAATAACTACATGAGCTATCCCACCATCAGGCAAACTAATACTGTATTGGTCTTGGACTTGATTATATTGATCGAATACTTGTAACCAATTTAATGGTGCCTCCTCAAAATCTGGTTGTACTTCAACAACAGACTCTGTGCTAATTATATTTTTACGCAGATTTAATTGTAATTTTTCAGGTGCAAGTACGACTGTTTTTTTCAAAAAATCATCAAGATTTGCTTGACTACGCTTAGCTAAAGTTCGTATTTGTGCCCAATATTTCTGATTTAGTTTGTAATTTTTGTCTGCTACTCGAGAAAACTCTTTTATTTTCTCTGCTAATTTCCAAGTAGTTTCATCTATTAATTGCTCTTCACCTTCAACTTCAAGTACTGCACCTACACGTTTTATCCCTTTAAGTTTAATTCCATTTTGATCTCGCCACCCATCAAGAATAATCTTAAACCCAGAATCACTTAATCCCCCCTCACTACGGAGAACTGGATACAACTTTGATTGGTGAGGTATATTTAATAAAGGAATTACATTTGTATGATCAGGGTCTTGTTTAAGTTGAAAAAAATCCTCCCAAGGCAACACATACTGCTCATCAATTCGATAAGCGATATCTTCTTCCGCTAGGCTTTGCCAATAAAAGTCTGCATCATTTTTAGCGTTTTGTTGATAAGTGTAGAGCAATCCAACTTCATCATATTGTAAAGAAGTTATTACTCTGTCCAGCAAATTCGTTTCTTTAACAGATTCAGTATCTTTTTTATTTTTCCAAAATGCTAATTTCATGCTTAACCTATCAATCAAATACTCAAAAAATTATCTCTTAGCAAAGATACCGAGTCTTGCTAAGGCATTATCAAATCGAGGTTGCCAATTCCCATTTCTGGTTTGACGATCAATACAGATTTCCTGATTTCTAAGAGTCTTAATATCAATTTTTCCAATATAGTCTTTGTAAGGAAGACGATTATAAAAATAACAAGCATTCCCCGTTTCAGAAAAATCAACAATATAAACATTTCCTATTTTCAATAAAAAAGCATTATTTGTAGACGTTGTAGAGCCCGCCAATTCTTTAATCCTCCCCCTATTCATTTTTCTAAATTTTAGATGCTCATCTCTTTTAGAATTTAATGCATTTGAACCTAAAAATATCTGCGAGAAGGTAATTTGATCTATGAAGCGCATCCAATAATTGAATCGTTGTATGTCTGCATTCTGATTAAATAATTTAAAGAAAGCTTCTAAATCCGCTTTTACAAACCACTGAATCACCATCTTTTTAGTATCAACATTTACATTAACCCATCCAGATGATGCTTCATATTGAGGGTTACCCCATTGATCTAGAGCCAAATGTTTAAGTACCTCATGAACTTTTTCTCGTTGAGAAGTACGAGCATAACGCTCCAAAAGTGCGACTAAAATATCAGTTGTATATAACTTATTTTTTTCAAGTAACAGCAAAAATCTTGGAATAATCTTAAAATACTCATCTTCTTTCATATTTTTAATAGACTTAATTGAAGAACGTATTAGATCATCCCAAAACCAACTACTAGCCGATATTCTTAAACTTTCCAACTCTGCAGAAATTCTATTTTGATCATTATCTTGTAAAAAATCACGTACAAATTTCTTTGTAGGTTGATCAGATAGTATCTCTGCATGATCGACCAGTGTGGTCATCCATGGTTTTGGTTTTCGTAAGTCCATAAACAGCTTAGATTTATTTTGACTAAGAATATTTCTTAATAGAACCCATGTAGAGGGAATCTTATCCACCTCTTTTTTTTCAAAAGAAAAGTATGTGTAAAGTAATGGAAAATAAACCAAACGCAACAAATCAAAATTAGCTTTTGAAAAATAATTTATTATTTCTTTTCCCAACTGGGTAAATAACATTTTTTCATTTTCACTGGGTAGTTTTTTGCCTAAAGCCCAAGCTAAATTTTTTAAATCTCTTCTGGTCAAATCCCCAAATCCATTTTTTTTCAAACGATTAATGGTTTTAAATATTTTTTCATCCAATGGCTGAGTATTTTCAGAATCATCAAATTTTTTTTCTATAACAGTAAGTGTTTTCATTAAACGCTGAGGTCTAACAAATTTATTATGTATCAGATTTGGTTCAGAAATCTGACTTATTTTCTCTTGCAAACGCTGTTTTAGATCAACAATGGTCATGGTATCACCTTGCTAATTGACACGTTTCGATTGGTGCTGACACAAAATGTGGTTGAGGGTCGGCATTGTCTTTTTCTTTTAATCCATAGAACTGCATGCGAAGTTCAACACGACGTGAAGCTTCTTTGCTATCTTTCGCTGAGTTAAAAGAAACTCCTCCAGCTAAGAACAATTGCTTAACCTGATTCTTTTGTGTGTCAGTCAAGCTTAGCCCCTGACTAAATTTTGGATCAAGTAAACTGCACATCACCCATTCAGAACGACGTAAGCTTAAATTTAAGTTATAGAGATAAGAACCATCCGTATCTGTGAAACCCTCGATAACAATTTGCTTAAACCATTTTTTTCCGTTTTCACTATTTGCAGCATCCAACACAATTGGCACTAGGTTATTCAATGCTTCCACCCCTGCAGCATTCAACCTATAGTCATTATGACCAAAGCGACCTGCCTCACCAAAGTGAATACGATTATCTTTGCAATCGACTGTAATAATCTTGTTTTTTAAAGCTGCATCATTTTGGATGCTAGTACATATATCCAAAATCTCTGAACTTCTTTCTTTCTCTGCTTGCGTTGCTTCATTGATTTTTTTAGTCACCACCATCAATGAAACAGCCATCACGACTAGAAACAAAGTCATAAGTGCTGTCATTAAATCTGCAAAAGATATCCAGAAGGGCTTTTCACCCTCATCTTTCAAACTTGGTTTTTTAGAGTACCTATTACCCAACATTAATCATGCACTCCAAAATTAATTTTTCTTTTTATGTACAAGATCTTCCAGATCTTCAACAAACACGCTTAGGCCATCTACCCCAGTAGCAAGACGTTTTACAGCTTGATCTAATGTATTATCAAAAGCACCCAATGAATGATTTAAGCTTGTTTCAACAGAGGCACCAAAACTTTCAAAGCTTTTCACTAATACATCACTGACCTGTTCAAGATAATCCTGCATTTCTTTCTTAACTTGGTTAAGTGCAACAGTCATCTGATTCATATCTTTAAGCATTTCTGTACTCATACCTGCCTCAGATTTAGCTTTTTTAATTAAGTCATCTAAGGTAGTGATCGCCTGCTTAACACTTTCTTGTGAGTTTTTATAATCACTTAATAAAGTAATTAAGTTACTGCTCGCAGTAGTTAAATGTGTAGAAGTTGTACTAACCTCCCCAATTAAACGTGAGGTTTTATCAGTCACAGTAATTAATGATTCACCAGCTGTATTAAACTTGTCTGAGGCTAAACGTATTTTTTCAGCACCATTGTTCATACCAGTAATACTTTCTGTCGTTACTTGAACAATTTTTTGAATATTTTCTTTATATGCTTGGACAGCATCCTGACTATGAGCAATAAGATCTTTAATCTCTGCACCAAGGTTATCAATCAAAATAGACGATTGTTCATGAAGTTTTTGTTGATTTTCTATAGCAATACGATCTTGTTCCATGCGTTGCTTAGCAACATCTGACATTAATTCAGACATAGTACTACCAAGTCCCATCATCAACTCAGATACTTTACCGTTTAACTGTTCAATAGCCTGTTGACCCTGTTCTCCAATTTTTACAGTACTCTGAGATAAGTACTCAACCATTGAGTTCATCTGGTCAGACATTAGGTTTTGTTTTTCTTGAATTTCCTCGATCATTTTCGACATCTGAGTTTCTAAAGTTTTGGTCGAAGCTTCACTGTTCGTCTTCATTTCTGTCAACAATTGAGAAAACCCAAGTTGCATTTCTCTCATTGCAGACACAGACTGAGTCATCATCTCACTCATACCTGTCATTTGACTGCCAAATGTTGACTCTAATTTACTCATAAATGCGGTCAGTACATCGGTTATAAGCTCTTGCACTGCAGAGCCTTGATCACCACTAACTTGCTGAACACTCGCCGCAATTTTATCTAACGGAGCTTGTAAGGTATCGGTAATAGATTGCCCAATTTGTGTCGCCATATCTTGGCTTGATTTTGTATAACTTTCACTTAATTGTGCAGCAAATGCTATTTGATTCTTCTTGTTCTCTTCTACCAAATTAGTCATCATTGCCTTTAAGTCATTCACAAGGCTATCTTTTAACTGACGTGCATTTGTTTCATTTGCTTCTGAAGACCTTAAGAGCTTAGCTAGATATTCTTCACCAGTAGCATCGGTTTCAAAAATTTGATCTATTTCAGTGGTTAAAGTTTCAAGACTTTCATAACACTTTCTTAACCAAGATTTTTCTCTCCAAGTAATAATCATCGCTGTTGCAATCGCTAAACCTGAAGCCATAAATGCTTCACTCACACCAGCCAATAACAGCCCCAAACTATCTTGAACTTTTGCTGGATCACCTGCTGGGTCAAATGCTAACAAACCAAATAAAAGACCAGCAAATGTGGCGATGATACCAACACCTGTGATAATTCCTGGTAAGTGCTTATAAAATTCAACTTTTAAAGGGGTATCAACAATAACTGTTTGAGAAAAGAAAACATCACTAGAAGCTGTAGCTCGAGAAGATACCAATAAATCTTCGCCATCTACTATTTCATAAACATCATGAAAAGAGTTCTTATAATTTAACCAAGCATGTTGTAGAGGAGTATCATGCTCAAACTCAGAGTCTAAGGTATTTTTATTTAAGCCCCCTCCTTTTTTAGCACCTTTTAATGCCTCAATTATCTGCAACAGTTTATTATTTAATTTTTTTGCAGGTTGGATATACTTTGTGAAGAATCTAAATCCAATCCACGAGACAAAAAAAAGCATTAATACTGGAATAATAAAATAATTTTGTAGAAACTCAGCAAAAGCCAACATCTCTGATCCCCTAAATAACTTAACTCTATAAATCCGAAAACTATCGATCACTTAACATGTCAGAAAATCACCTAAACAAACGCACATAAATTCTCTTGGGATGGCTAAGATAATAGTCGACTCATTTGCTTATGTTGGACTGCATTGCTAAATATGGTACTTTAAGTTTAATCTATGATACTGATAATTTTCGAACTTTTGGAAAATATGGTTTAAATTTAAAAGATATTTTTAAATTTTCAATAAGCATAAAAGCTCAAAACGTCACAAAACGTCGCTCTATCAAATAATTTTTAACAAACTTTTTGCTCTCTAGGTATTTCAATCTCAACTTTCAACAAGTCGACACGCCAACTTATACTCGGCTTTCCTACTTAAACTAGCCTTATTACACAAAGATTGAAAAAATTACAGTATTCAAAAGTGGCTTCAAATTTATGATCAACTTGCGCACCATGCATTCAAACACTGAACATCGTAAATTTGATTTTGAGGCTTAAAAATATTTAAGCCCCCTGCTACATATATCCATTTACTCTTTAAAAGTATCATTCAATGCCTGTTGAACAGCATCAATACGAGACTTGCAAGCTTTATAGGCACTCATTGATTCTTCAACAATTGCCATTAGATTATCAATATCTGGTTCTTCCTGTGATTCGAGTTTTTCTGCATTTTTTTTCAGAATCTCATAACCTTGCTTAAAACTTAATTCTTCATTATTCATGTGCTATTACCTCTGTCACGGTGGCATGAATGATGCCATCTTGTAGTTCAATCTGAAGTTGCGGGTCAATTATCTTTTGAATTGAACGGATCGCTTTCCCTCGGCTACGAATAATGGCATAGCCTTTAGCCATGACATTTCGTGGATTCTGTAGCAGGGTTTCTCGTATCAGTGATTCTGTACGCTGCGAAGCCTGTTTAATTTGCAGTTGTGCAAGATATTGGGTGTCACTTTTTAGGTGATCAACACTACGTTGAGCCTCATTGATTTGGTTTTGTGCCATGGTTTTGATGGTTTTAAGACACTGATCATTCTGACTCTGATAAGCGGTCAATTGATGCTGTGATAACAGTTTAATCGTTTGTAAAGCCGTACTAGCTTCATTGACTCGTTCCACAATCAGGTTGCGGATTCCTGCAATCACCTTACTTGGCGTATCAAAAGATCGGTGAGCGATTTCATCCAAAATGGTACGGTCTTTTTCATGACCAATACCCACCCAAATTGGCACAGTTCTTTTACATAGCAGTGCCGCTAGATCATAGTCATTCAGGTAGGCCAAATCATTCACTGCTCCCCCACCACGTATAATCACAATCAAATCTGGAGCAATTGAATAGTCGGCAGCCCATTGTTTTAATGCAGTACTCAATGCTTGTATGATGCTAATCGGCGCCGTATTGCCCTGAAAAGTCGCTGCATGATAAACAAAATAACAGACACCAGTTTGTTCCAAGGCATCAGCATCTTTTCTAAAATCACCCAAACCTGCTGCGTTTTCTGGTGCGATGACCAAAACATTTTGAACATCAAAAGGTGTTGGCAGCTGTTTATTATTAGTGAGTAAACCTTCTTGAGTCAGTCGCTGAATGATTTGCTGATAGCGTTTGGCAATATCACCTAAAGTAAAACTGGAATCAATGTCTTCGACATTAATAGAAAAACCGTACTGAGGATCAAATCTCGCTTTAACCTTAATCAGAACATTTAGATCTTTAGCCAGCTCAATACCACTTTCTCGTTCGAACTTTAAAACAATCTTTTGTGCCGTGAATTTCCAAATGGTGCCTTTACAGCTAGCAATCACCTTATGGGTTTCTTCATCTTTCTCAGCCAATTCAAGATAGTAATGACCACCTTTAATACTTAAATTACGAATCTCAGCTTTAACCCACACTGCTTCACTGAAAGTGAGCTGAACGACTTCCTGCACACTGGCAAGGTATTCACTAAGGCTTAGTTGGGTCTCTGACATAAATGAATAAATAGAATGAGTTTAATCGATAGTACAAAACAACCCTGTAGATCACAATACAAAAACCACCAACTGAACTACCACCTCTCTCCCTGAACAGCTGAGTGATCCCATCGCTGAATAAATTTAGAGAACGACTCATATTGTTTTTATATTTTGAGTTTTCTATAATCCCAATTATGTTACATAATCAAGATTGATAATAAAAATGACGCAAAATAAGCATGGTGGTGCACGCAAAGGTTCTGGCCGTCCTTTTGTCTATAACGAACCGACCAAGGTCATTCGAGTGCCAGAGTCTCGTGTATTGGAAATCAAACAATACCTGAAGAAAAATGACACTCCAAAGTTTAACGATATTTCCTCTATTACATTGCTTGAGACAAAAACACATTATGAGATTCCTGTTGCTTTGCAAAAAGTGGCTGCAGGCTTCCCTTCCCCTGCTCAGGACTATATCGATAAGACCCTTGATCTAAACGAGTTTCTTATTCAAAACCAACAGGCCACCTTTATTGTTGAAGTGGAATCCTTATCCATGCGTGATGCAGGGATTGATCTGAATGACAAGCTAATCGTTGACCGTAGTATTGAAGCCAAGCATGGGGATATTGTTCTGGCATTGATTGACAATGATTTTACGATCAAACGCTTGATGATTGAGGGTAATCAATGCTGGTTGCAGGCAGCCAATCCTGATTTTGCTGATATCCATTTAAAAGATAATCAAACCATGCTGATTTGGGGTGTGGTTACCAGTGTGATCAAGAAGTTCAGATGAGCAGTTACGAGCGGATTTATGCCCTGATTGATATTAACAACTGTTATGTCAGTTGTGAGCGGGTATTTAATCCCAGTCTAAACAATAAACCTGTGATTGTGCTCAGCAATAACGATGGCTGTGCTGTGGCAAGAAGTAATGAAGCCAAAGCGCTGGGCATCAAAATGGGCGTTCCCCTCTTTCAAATACAAGATATTGTTCAGCAACATCAGGTCGTGGTGTTATCCAGTAACTATGCTTTATATGCTGAAATGTCCAAGCGTTTTCATTCAATTTTGGCTAGTTTTGTTGCGCCACATGAACAGGAAATCTATTCAATTGATGAGTGTTTTTTAGACCTGACCAGTTATGCACAAAATTTTGACTTAACTCAGTATGCGCATCACATGAAACAACGATTGTTGGATTGGATTGGCTTACCCGTCTCGATTGGTATCGGGCGTAGTAAAACTGAAGCCAAAATGGCCAACCATCTTGCCAAAAAAAGACAGGGTTTCAAGGGTGTGTGTAACTTACTCATTATGGATTTCCTAGATCAGGAAATGCTTTATTCAGACATTGAGGTCGGTGAAGTTTGGGGCGTTGGTCGTAAGTTAGTTAAAAAACTAAATGCCATGGGAATCTCTTCAGTGCTGGATTTAGTGATGCAAGATGCACATCGCATGGCGAGTCTTTTTTCTGTGGTAATGCAAAGAACAGTATTGGAGCTGCAAGGTGTTTCTTGTATGCAGTTAGATGATGCCCCTCCCCCCAAACAGCAAATCATAGCAAGTCGTTCATTTGGTGAAAAAGTTACCGAGCTAGATGATCTCAAAGAGGCTATGGGCAAATATGTACAGGATGCGGTCATACGTTTACGAGCAGACGCTTCCTTATGTGGATGTGTCATTGCTTTTGTGCAATCGAATCCTTTTGATTCAAAGGCTCCCTATTACAGTAAGTCATTAGCTTTTGAGTTTCCTGAACCGACGGATTGTGTTTTGGATCTGATTAAAACAGCCATGCAACTGCTGGAACACATTTATAAATCTGACGTGAAATATAAAAAGTGTGGTGTAATTCTGACGGATTTAATTGCTAAGCAGCGCTTTACTCCTGATCTGCTGACCGACCATAGCCAGCGTGAAAATAATGAAAACCTCATGCAAACTTTAGAAGCGCTACAGGCGAGATATGGGAAAACTAAATTAGCCGTTGGCAGCTGCTACTTACCACAGCGAAAATGGTCGATGAACCGTACTCATCTGACCCAGAACTATTTCAGTTGGCAAGGATTACTAAAAATTGGTAATTAAAAAAAACTAAAAAAAATAAGGGAGCTGAAGCTCCCATTTATTCTCGACTCGCAAGTTTGGCCTCAATCCACTGATTGATTTCCCAAGCTGACCAGCCAATACGATTTTGTGTAATTTTCACTTTCTTTGGAAAAGTTGGGTCATAATACGGTGAGTTTTCATCCATCATTTCATAGATGGTTGATCGCCCTACACCCGTAAACTCAACAACTTGTTTGATACTAATCAATTGATTCATTTGAAAGGTTTGTCCAACAAATGCATTCATGACATGTTCTCCTAAGATTATTTAAGCGAGCTGTCTTCCACTCAAATAATCAGGACGTTCCGTAAAAAAATAATTCGAAGACGTCCAAACAGATCTAATTCACCGCCTGCACACTCTGCTTCAAACCTTGCTGAATCTCTTGCACGTAACCCAATTGCGCTGAATGCTCTGTATCTACAGCACTGTCATTGTTTGGATAAAACTCTTCCAGTAATTCCATCCCCTCCTCTGCATGCACCTCAAACTTGGCATTGGCAAAACCCTGCCGTGCAATCTGATCCAATGCTGCCTGATCAAACCCCGCCTGCTTACCTTGTTGGTCAATCTCCTTGGCCGTCTGAATCGCTGTTTGCAAATCCACTCCCTCACGTAAAGTTAAATCCACGTAATACACGGGCTGACGATAGCTTTGGGTGGTACTTTTCCCACGCAACGTGAGCTGCAACGGCAAACACGACAACAAACCACCTGATGCCGCATGGTAGTAATTCAAACGTGCTGCCAAAGTGCGAATGCTGTTAAAGCCTGTAGTTCTGAAAATAAATGTTCCAAACTCATCGGCTTCGCCTAAATTGACATGCAGGCGTCCATAAGGCTTACAGTGCCCGCCTTGTCCAAGTGGGCATAACTCGGGTGATGGACAAGGATGCTGCTCTACACCTTGCGATGTCATGCGTTGGCAAGTCTGACCATTCCCCACACAAATCGGGCGACCTGTCTGTCGGTCAAACAAGCTGTACTCCGCACGTAAGTTCAATTCAGGGTCATTGAAAATCATACGTACAGGGATGCTGCGCAACTTTTGATTTGGTGCTTGGCTACGCAATTGCTCATCTAAGGGATGTTTGACCCAACCCTCCTTGCCCTGTATTTGACTGGTAATGGTGAATTGATCGTCTTTTTCTGGCAGACGCTTGCCATTCTTTTCTACTACACGACCAATACTGATCCGTCCCAAGATGGGCGGTGTGATTGCTAGACCTTTAATCATGGTTTATTCCTCTATTCATTTTTTACAACACAATAAAATTCTTTGAGCACTCATACCTATGCCAGACCAATCTCAACTCACTATAAAAACAATGATCTCTGATTGAATGGTAGGTCGTTGACGGGTGCTTCTATGATTCAATCAAGCAGAGCTGTCCAAATGCCCCTTCCTCCTTTTTAGGAGGAGGGGGCGGAATGGGCGGCTTTGCTGTTTTTTCGGGATAAGGGGTTTTAAGTCGAGACTATGGATTTAGGCCTCAGCATAAATATTGAAACGACGACTGCCAGCTTTCTGCAGTGGGTACTGTTGGATGAGTTCAGGTTGATGCTGAAGTAAGGACTTGGTGTCTAGGCTGATACTGTCCTTGCTTTTCTTCCATGTCACCGAACCTTGCTGAAATACAGCACGTTCATGTTCCTGCATCAGTGCCTGAACACGATGTTTAAGTAGGTCAAACTGACTTTGGTGCTGTTCAATCTGTTGTTTCTCCTGTATCAGCTGATTAAACAGTTCATTGGCTAGTTCCACCTCCGTTAGATCAACACAGCTCAGAGGGGTATGTTCAGGATAGAGCTGTTGTAAAGCTTTGGCAGCTGACTCACTGGCATCCACTGCTGGCGGAACGTCATTTTCAACACATTCCCAAAACAGCCGTTCTGCCTGAATGATTTGTTCAATCAAGGCTTCGTTACGACTGACTTTGTAGATTTTGGTTTCCTGTCCACACAGCAACACACAAATATGTGCCGCTTGCTTACCTGTCACCGCCAGTTGATGTTGTACCTGACACAACACGTATAACGGCACACCTTCTCGCCACAGTTTGGCGCCATATTCCCCTGCAGTTTTACATTCCAGTATTTGCACGTCTTCATTGCCCACCACGGCATAATCCAAGTTTGCCAACATAAAGGCTTTGTCAGGATCAGGATGCTGTAACACAGCATTGACCCGACGGACTTTATGGTTGGTGTGCATGCTGTAATATTCTGCGACCAAGGGTTCTAACTGCTTGCCCCAATATAAAGGCGCATGTCCTGAGCTTTCATCTTCTATATTTTGCTGTACCCGGCCTGTTTTGATCATCCACAGTTCTAGCATCGACATATAAGGATTCAAGCCACAGGCGGCTGCGGCATCACTGCTGCCAATCCCCTGTTTACGCACTTCAAGCCATGCCTGATAGTCCAGCTGTTTGGTGTTGATCAGACGTCTGGCATTTAAGCTACGTTTTGAAGGGCCTTGTGGTGGATTTAGCTGTCCTGAATCAGCGACAGCAGTTGGATTAGTTGTGATTAAAGTGGTGGGATTTACTGTTGGTATTGTGGTTATGTTTTGGTTCATGTGCTGTTCCTCATCTCAATAGGTTCTAAAAAAACGGCATAAAAAAAGCCACATCCGAAGATGTGGCAAAGAGGGATCGTTGATTAGGAGGACACTTGATCGTACGGATCACATGCCCTGATGATAAAATCTCAAGATTAAATTCAGCTTAAACAGCTAAGTGTAAAGCTTGTTCCAATCCACGTTGTTTCAATGCTGCGCCTGCACCAAACCAAGCAGAGTCAAGGCGATGATCGGTACTCATCGCTCGACGTTCATGATCCACAAACTCGGTAATCGCACAAAGTAATCCATAAGCGGTGTCTTTGGCTGAAGATAAGTCTGCTCCACGTCCCTGCCCATTAAACATATTCATAACTTTGGTCATGGCACGTCCATTCGGTTCAGTTTTATTGGGATGTGGATTGGCTTGAGATGCAACATTACGGTAGTACTGAATAATGTTATCCTCCTGTTCCATCGCACTTAGGCTATTGTTGTTAAATACCGCATCAAAATAAGCTGCTGCTTCTTTCTGGGTGACTTTACGCTGGGTAAGTTGTTTCATTTCATACATGTGGTCGTACCATGTTTTCACTGAAATACCGAGTTGATCTTTGACCTTGTCGGCATCGAACTTGGTACTGTGCGGTACTTTGACCACACCTGCATTGGAACTCTGTCCACGCAAGGCAATCGCTAAAGTGTTGTTACACACCACACGGATATTGGTGAATTGTGCAGTGGTGGCTAAAGTGCCATCACATGCTGTTGCCAGCAGAATATAGCCATTGCTGACATCCCCACCTTTCAATTCTGCAGTTTGTCCTGTACGTGCCAAGGCCCAGAACTTTTTCCCACCTTTTAAGACACCAGCGGTTTCCAGTTCAAAGCCTGATTGTTCAGTCAGATCACGGTAGAATTCCAGAATCTCCATCGGCTGGACTTCCTGATAACGCTGACTGACCACCGATAAAGGTGCATGGGTATCTGAACGATACAGTACCCGTTGTTCTTCATAAGGCATGATGATGCTTTGCCCACGTGAGTTTTGAGCCATGTAGCTGACATTGGAGGACTCAATGCGCCAGTCCATACCTGCCTGCTTTGCCCAAACTTCAATCGGTTGGTTTTGGCTGAGTTGATTGCCCAGACCATGCCAAGGGGTTTGTCCTACAAAAGCCATTTGTTCAATTTGATGTGCCATCTTGATATTCCTTAATCTGTTTTAATCTGAATTCAGGCTGCAACACTGACAAAGCTGTTCTGACAGTCATTGCAGAGGTAGCGGTGATTTAAGGACTGGTATTTACTCAGGATTTGCTGATTGACCAGCATTAATCCCCCACCGACCACCACACCAATTAATCCACCCACGATTGGGGGGATGTCGAGCTGTCTGGAAAGCTTGACGCCCAATGCTGCCATTGCTGCAGGTGACATCGCCTCCAGTAAAACTTCGAGTTGTCCCAAGCCTGCATGCTGTGGGCTAAGAGTTACTAAGTTGTCTGAGTGACAAAATGGACAGGTAATTTGTGTCATCGGCTGACCTCCTAAAATTACGGCATAAAAAACCGCACCTGAAAAGGTACGGTCAAGAATGTTGAGCATTGTCTCATGTGTTTCAAACGCTAGAATTTATAGCTGCCAAAGCCTTTATCGGTTTCCACATCCACCTGAATCACATCCTGATAGTCGCAATTCTTTAATTCTAGACGGACAAACTGTCCCATGGATAAGCGGATTGGAAATTGTGTGCTTTGATTATGGCGGCCTCCGTAACGGCAGCCACCGTTGTTGATCTCTACATTTTGAATACTGATGTCTTCTGCTGCAGTTGAGCGCACCCGAATTACCGTCGTAAGCTGATCGCCTGACCACCAGTTACTGGTATCTTCTTCTAAGAGCTCAATATTCAGTGCATCGGAAGGCAGGCCACCGCAGCCTGTTAATCCAAGACCCAGCGTAGCGAATACCACGACAAAACACATAGATTGTTTAAACTTTATTTTCATCAGTTTTTTCCCTCAGTGAATAATTAAAAGACACATGGCAGTGCGAGACTGCCACTGCTGTGTCGTTGTTTCTGCTTATGCTTCACTGAGGTAATATGTATTTGATTTATTTTTATTCTGAGCCATTCAGCATGACCAAGAGAAAGCATAAGAACCAATCCAGCACCTCTTAGTCTATGCCCCCTTACTTATTTAGTTTTTTAATCACACTCATATTTTTGAATCCAAGGTAAGTTACACACAAAGCCTTCTTCTCATCATTCACAATACTTCCGCCCTGTGGTAATTCCAGAAGATGATTCAGCAAACAAAACTCAGCACCTGCTGTTTCAAGGCTATTCGTTTCACTCGCTTGCAATGGCAGTGCCTGAATGGGATGGTGCATCAGCAAATTAGGTTTATCCAACGAAATTCCTTTCTGTTCAGTGACGTCGCGCCAAAGCCTTGCTAGATCCAACTCGATTTGATCCACTCTAACCTGTTCAAAATAATGATGATCAAAACTCAGACATAATGTAACCACGTAACGAGGTATCCGCTCTTCACGATGTATATAACGCAACGCAAAGCAGACTTGGTAACGATACCACTCCAGGTGATCTAATCGTTTTTCAAACTGTTTTACCATCTTGCTTAATGTCTCAAGGCAAAGATACGGATTAACCACACTCTGAAAACCAAAATTAAAGCAGACATCCCTTGGATTTATGCAAATCTCATTCATGGCTTGGTATAAACGCTCAACTTTGTCTATGTTTTTGCGCTGACGTTCATTGACATGATTCATCCAATTTACAAATGTAGCTGTGTTAAAGCTGCAAAGTAATTCTTTAACAACAAGGGGCAACCGTTTTGAGTCCAGTCGATCATCTTGGTAATAGTGCCACTCGTTTTTATTAAACACTGTTAAATAAGCTTGTTTAAAGCACGTTAACCAAAAAGACAGTTCAACATTACAATCCAAATGCATCAATCGCTGGCAAGCATCGCTGTATGCCAGTAACTTTTCTGTGAATTTCTGAATACATAGCTGCTCACCATCTTGTCCACGCAAATTACGAGCTTCAATATAAAGGTTATAGATATCCGCCTCTAAACGCGGGGCAATGTCTAATTCGAGATGTATCGTCATGCTAATAGTCCTGATTCATTAGATTTCATAGAACTGTCAGCACCATATTTTTTTACTCGCTTTATAAGTCTATAAGGTCTCTATCAAACGCTGTCCATGCACCGATTGGCGCTGGATCAGACTGATCTGCCTGCTGCTCCTGAACTTGGGTTTCAGCCAGAACCCACCGTAGTTCAAGCTCACCTTTGGTAAAAGTTCGCATTTTAGGAGTTCTAATCAGCAATCGTTGAGACCATTTATCATCATGATTCAAATACTCTGCAACCGTCGACGTATTCTTACGCATATTTTGATCAGCAGAAAATATCTCACCAATTCCCAAAGTCCCCATCATTTGATACTTTTCCTTATTCTCCTTACTGTTGACGTTATAGCCCATACCAATCCCTTGAGTAATACCCTGCCAAAGCTCGATCAATTTATACCCGTAATATTCATCCCGCTGAACTTTATGTGCGTTGAAAATCAGATATAGATGAATATGAAAGCCTTTTCTGTCGCCCTGCTCTAAAGCCATCCCATAGCCCAATAGGTGCTCTACAAGCCCCTGTCTGTACTGCAGATATTTCCGTAAACTTTCTACATCCTGGCTAAAGCGATCCAAAGTCACTAGATGCTGACTCTCTTGCAGATAACTCAAATCGACCCGAATGACCAATCCGCGGCTGTAGTTAGCGAAAATTGCATTGATGTAAGAGTCAAACGCCTCACGATTATGCCGCTTTTTTTCAGTATAGCGTTTTATTTCAACCGCTAAATCATTCTCACAATGCCGCAACTGGTCTCTGAACCGATATACTTCTGCTTTGCTTAAACTATTGAAGTAGGTCTCATAATCACGGTTATGGCGCTTACGGTCGATATCCTCCACCAAACGAAGAAATGCTTGGATGTAGGTCGAGTAGACTACGCCCTCTTGTATGAAGACGTTAAATGCAGGGATCAGCTCTTTGAGCTCTGAGATAAACTGATCAGGTGGTACACCTAAATTATTACAGCGAAATACAAAGTCATCGACAGCCTTCAAGACAGAAGACTGGTTATCTAAACGAAAGTGATTAAACATTTGTAATCCTTAGCTATGAGTTCATTCATAGCTAAAGACCTAAATATAATTTTTTACTCACTCTGACTGCTGCTGTGCTTTGCTCTGAGAAGCAAACACAAGCATAAAACGATACGCTTAGTTGTTGGATCAGTAGAATAGGTAAACTGACAATCAGTCTGTTTTGAGCAGACTGATTGCCATATCTCGTTCATGAGTTCTCTACATCACCACATATAATTACTTTGATCTAGTACTGGTATTTGACCTCATCAGTAATACATAAAACTTCTTAATCTGTATTGTGTAGTAATTAGTAATAATATAAATACCTGCTTTACATCTAATCCCCAATCCTCGGTTCTGCAATAGCACGGCATACAAACATGCAAGCAAATGCGTGCGTTTCTTCGCACGCGGGTTGGCGGGAGTTATCCGCCAAAAGCTAAAAATCAAAAAAATAAATCTTCTTTCTTTTTGCACCAAAAAAATTTGATCCAACATAAAACAATTTTACCTTAAACTACAATAAAATTTTGCATCAAGTAAAATATTAATAAAAACTTTTAAAAAAATATAACCTATTGATTTTTAGTTTTTTATTAAAATTATATCTACTGTAATTCTACACAAATTCTACCAAAAAACTCTTTAAAATATAAAAAAACCTTATTAATTACTTTTTGAATTCCACTAAAAATCACTCAAAATTTATTCAAAAGAATGGTGAATTCTTTTATACTTATCATAAGTGATCTATAGAAAGGGTATAAAATGGATTTAGATTTATTTTATAAAAATTATGAGAATTATTTTAAAGATTTTGGGAATAGAGAATACGTTCTTGCTTGGTATATCTATTGCTTACATTACAAAGACGAATATTTGTCACCACAGAGCTTGGCCATACCAACTAATGAAAAGATTAAAGAAGAACTGTTTAAAGCTCTTGTAAGTGAAGGACCAAATACGGCAGCATTCGTAGAGTTGCTTCACCTATATATCAAAGATACAATCATCCCTGATGAGGAACTTGAATTTATAGAAAAAAACAATAACAGATTGATTGCCTGGCTACACGAGTATTTAAATTCACTTCTGCAAATCCCCACATCATATAGACAAATACACTTCTTGAGAGTCAATCACCCACAAGTTTATCCAAATTTTTTAAAATACAAACAACAAAAAACTGGTTTTATCACATCACCTCAATTCCCCAAATTCATTGCAAATAACCCCATCTTTCCTGGTGAGTTTTCGATAAATTGGAGCAATGGAAAACACTTTAACCTTTTATTTGGAAAGAACTTTTACGAACAGCTAATTACTAGATATGATCTCTTAGATACAACTTTTCAGGAGAAGCTCTCAAAATTAAAACATGCTAATGATTATTTTATTCGTTTCAGCGTTCCAGATAAAGAAATCTCATGGATCAGTTCAGATGATGAACTTCAATTAAAATGGGCTAAAGAGTATTTATTCAAAATTTTTCAAAACCCTTCGCTCAATTACACGCCTCCCTCAAAGAAAATCAATCTAAATCAACTCAGCTTATACGATCAGATTCTTATAGACTTAGATCATTACTCTTACTTAAATCCTGCTGTAAGAACAATATTGATCGAGAAGATGAAAAAGTCTTGGTCACAAAAAAAATATCGCCAATCAGACAAGGTAAAGAAAAATTACCACCTTCCGCTTACTAAAGACTGCAAGGACAAATTAAGTAAACTTAGTGCACTTATGAACTTAAGTGAAAATAAAGTAATTGAAAAATTAATCAATAAAGAATATGAGCTTGAAGCCACAGATGATAAAGGTCGATTTAAGTATTAAGTTACACACTCAGGACTGTTATAAGTTTTTTATGTAAGTACCTATTTTCTACATGCTCCAAGTCAGCCACTTTTAGCTGACTTGGAAAATAATATCAATTTATTCTTTATAATTTTGCATCCTTTAAAACCCAATTCAAAAGCATTGTGGAAATTTACTGCTTTCTGCATAAGCTAAAAACATCCAAGCGTTACCTCCTTCTAACCAGCCTTGACATGCAGGAGTAGACTCACCATTACAGCCACCTGCGACCCGAACTTTATTAATGATCTAGATATACAGGTATTCAAATTATGTATATCAGAACATATAAAAATATTCTTAAAAACAAAAAATCAGGGGTAAGAAAAACTTTATTACAGCCATCCATCCTTCTACCTGCTCCCCATACCACTCCATGATCCTTACGCGCTCGCCCCAGTACTGTGCTCGGTTATAGGCCGAGCGAATCCTATTCTGAGGTACATGAGCAAGCTGGCGCTCAATGGCATCTGGATTAAACAAATTCGATTCGTTTACGACTGTACTGAATAGCGATCTAAAACCATGTGTGGTCATCCGACCTGCATAGCCCGAACGCTTGATCACAGCCAAAATAGACTCGCTACGCATAGGTTCTTTGTTATTTAAACGATGTGGAAATAGCAGTTCCTGATTATGGGTAAGTCTCAAAGCCTGAAACTCGGCAATCATCATGTCCGTCAACAGTACACGATGTGGAAGACGGTTCTTCATCCGTTCTTCAGGGATATCCCACTTACGCCCTTCCAGATCAAATTCTTCCCAGCATGCTTGTAGCAACTCACTAACCCGAACACCTGTCAGCATAATCAGAATAATCGCATGATGTGTCTGAGCATCACTTGGGTATGCTCTTACCTTTCTTAAGAATTCAGGCATTTCAGAGGCGGTAAGCGAAGCCAGGTTTTTGACTCTTTTATTCTTGAGAGCATAAACCAGATCACCTGCCGGATTATCATAACGATAGCCATGTGCAATGGCGTACTTCATGACCATGCCGCAACTAGATAAGGTCCTTTTTGCAATTTCAAGCGAGCCTCTAGCTTCAATCTTCTTAATGATCTGCAGAATCTCAGGTGCCTGAATTTGATTAATACGCTTATTAGCAAGAGCAATATAAAGCTCATCCAAGGAAGCTCGAACATTACTAATATGTTTGGATGACCAGGTTTCTTCTTGATTATTGAACCAATCCTCTGCGACTTCCTTAAAATAAGGCTACTCCTGCTCGACCTCAGTTGTATTTTTGAGTTTATATCTCAGATCAAGCGCGATCTCCCTTGCACGCTTTAAACTTAGCTCAGGATAGATACCCAATGCTTTGGACTTCCTTTGTCTATTTTCCGTATATCTGAGAGACCAATATTTTTTGCCATTCGGATCGATTCGTAAAGACAGACCATTAATATCAGAAAGGCGGTACTGTTTTTCCTGGGGTAATGCTTTTTTACACAGCACATCGGTAAGCGATATATCTTTGTCCCACATAATTAAACCTATTTAGTGGGTCAAATTGGGACAATTTTGACCCTCATAAAGCAAAAATAGGGTCAAACAGCTTAGGACAGGGTCGGACAATATAGCCAATAAAAAAGCCTTTAAACATTGAGTTTAAAGGCTTTTTTAGATTCCGATGGATTCCTTCGGAAAGAATTTTGGTGGAGGTGGCGGCAACTTAACTGAAACTACAATTCGCTAATATGTATTAAATTAACTACTCTACTTTTTTATACATTAATTGATCCAAATAATCAGACCATGCTTGCATCATCACTGTACGCTCTTCTAAATACTTTGTACGGTTGTATGCTCTGCCATGCATATCACGAACCTGATGAGCAAGTTGCTGTTCAATCCTTTCGATAGGAAACTTTAATACCTCATCCAATAAAGTTCTGGCTGTAGCCCTAAAGCCATGACCTGTCGCTTCACCATTTTCAATACCATATTGCTTTAACCGCTTGTTAATAGTTGACTCACTAATCGTTTTAGACTGATCTCGCATCGATACAAAGCAATACTCGGTATAACCTGTCATCTGGTGTAATTCTTTAAATAAGGTTATTACTTGATCTGACAGAGGAACAATATGCTGTAATGCTGTCTGATTCTTCGTCTTAGGAGGAGTGTATTTCCAAACTCGATTTTCAAAATCAATGTCTGCCCACTTCGCGCCCCTCAACTCTCCTGGACGTACAAAAACATGGGGTAAAATTTTTACAGCATAATCTATCGCGATATCACCCCGACCAACACTATTATAAATATTCCTTAATAACTGTCCTAACAACTGCTCATCTGTGACCGCAGATCTATGCTTGGTTTTACCAACTTTTAAAATCCCACTGATTTGGTCTGCCACATTAAATTGGCATAAGCCTAAAGCAATCGCATAACGAAAGACTTGGGATGCTTTGCTTCTCATACGCTTTGCTGAATCTGTCTTTCCTTGCCTTTCATAAATACGACAAACTTCTAAAATTTGCGTAGGTGTGATGTCACTTATTAGCTTATCACCAATTGCCGAATACAACTTATCCCAAACAAATTGATTTCTTCTCTGGGTACTAGGCTCTAACTCCTCTGTCTTTCTATATTCATCTGCGATTAAAGCGAAAGTATTCTTACCAGATTTAATCTCTTCATCATTTTTCTTCAGAATTGCTGGATCTATATTTTGAGCAAGTAATTCTCGATATTCTGTTCTTTTTGCTCGGGCATTTAGTAATGATACCTCTGGGTATGTGCCCAAAGAAATACTATTACGCTTTTTAGTGATTGGGCGAGCGTAGTCCAATCTCCAATAGGAATTGCCATTTTTATTAATAATAAAAAATAGTCCTTTACCATCTGAAAGTTTAATTTGAACCTTGGTTGATAACTTTCTATGTGAATTTACAGCTGAACGAATCTGTGTATCTGTCAGATTTACAATTACTTTTGGCATTTTTACGGTAAGCCTTCGCAATAATTTTGAAATTACCGCAAAAATTACCGCAAAAAACTTAAATAACCTAAAACACCTTCGGACATTATCGGACAATAGAAGTACGTAAGCTATTTATTTTTAATGATTTTCGTATTTCTTCGGATGAGGTAAAACAGTGAAATGGTGCGCTCAGCGGGACTCGAACCCACGCCACAGGCTTCGGAGACCTGTACTCTATCCAGTTGAGCTATGAGCGCGCGCTGCACATCATAACAAAAAATTGCTCAAGGTAAAGCAACTATATATAAGTTGAACAATTTTATGCTTATGCTTTAAGCAATGTTCCAAAGTTGCAACATAGAATTCCATGCTGCTCACTTGGTTTATTGCGCAAGATCGCTCACAATAGTTGCTCTATTCCTCAAGTGAGAATTTCATGACTGATGCATTGACGTTAAGGGACGTATCGAAAACCTATCGAAATGGCTTCCAAGCACTTAAGGGCATTAATTTGAGCGTACCTGAGGGTGAGTTTTACGCCCTACTTGGGCCAAATGGTGCAGGTAAATCTACAACCATTAGCATCATCAGTTCTCTCACCAAAAAAACTTCAGGCACAGTAGAAATTTTTGGTCATGATCTAGATACACAGCCATCGCAAGCCAAGCAGTGTTTGGGTGTTGTTCCGCAGGAATTTAACTTTGGTCAGTTTGAAAAAACCTTTGATATTTTAGTTACTCAAGCAGGTTACTACGGTATTCCAAAAAAGATCGCAGAACAACGTGCAGAAGAATATTTAGAAAAACTTGGGCTTTGGGATAAACGCGCCACTCAAGCCCGCATGTTATCGGGTGGGATGAAACGCCGCTTGATGATTGCACGTGCCATGATGCATGAACCGAAATTACTGATTTTAGATGAACCAACTGCAGGTGTTGACATCGAATTACGTCGTTCTATGTGGGATTTTCTCACGGAGATGAATGATAAAGGCACTTCTATCATTCTGACCACACACTATTTAGAAGAAGCAGAAATGCTGTGTCGTCGCATTGCGATTATTGACCGTGGTGTGATTAAAGAAGACACCTCTATGAAAAACTTCCTCAATCAACTGAATGAAGAATCTTTTATTTTTGATTTGGCTGAACCCATTCAACCGATTGAACTGGACATCATTGGGGTTCGCTTTAATCTAATCGATGCTGTGACTTTAGAAGTCACGATGGATAAAGCCCATAGCCTGAACGATTTGTTCCAACTGTTAGAAGCACAAGGTATTCGGGTGCGCAGTATGCGAAACAAGTCGAACCGTCTAGAAGAGTTATTTGTCAAAATGGTCGAAAAGAATTTAGATGGAGCTGCGCAATGAATTTTACCCAACTGCGTATTGCACTCTACACCTTAGTTCATAAAGAAATTCGTCGTTTTATGCGGATTTGGCCGCAAACCTTATTACCACCTGCCATCACCATGAGTTTGTACTTCGTAATCTTTGGTAATTTGGTTGGCTCACGTATTGGTGAAATGGGCGGCTTTAGCTATATGCAATTTATTGTGCCTGGCTTAATTATGATGGCTGTCATCACCAACAGTTATGCCAACGTATCTTCTAGTTTTTTTAGTGCAAAATTTCAGAAAAGCATTGAAGAGCTGATTATGAGTCCTGTACCTTTACATGCCATTTTATGGGGCTATGTATTGGGTGGTGTTTGTCGTGGGGTATTGGTCGGCATTATTGTGACAGCAATGAGCTTTTTCTTTACAGACCTTTATATTACCAATTGGTTTGTAACTATTTATACTGTTTTAATCACCTCTTTTTTGTTTTCTTTAGGTGGCTTTATTAATGCAGTCTATGCCAAATCTTTTGATGATATTTCCATTATTCCAACGTTTGTTTTAACACCCCTGACGTATTTAGGCGGTGTGTTCTATGCAATTAGCGCTCTCAGTCCATTTTGGCAAAACTTATCTTTAATTAACCCAGTCGTGTATATGGTCAATGCGTTCCGTTACGGCATTCTAGGTCATAGCGATGTAAACGTGACGATTTCACTCACAGTGATTACACTATGCTGTGCCGCGCTGTATGGCATCGCCTATCATTTACTTTCTCGTGGCTCAGGAATGCGTGAATAATGAGTGTTGAACAATCTCTCCTTGGTAAAGACACCAACTACCCAACCGAATATCAACCCGATATTTTATTCCCTATTTCACGTGCGGCTGCACGTGAAAAATATGCTGACGTTGAAGGCATCCAACTCGGTCAGGACTGGTGGCACGTTTTTGAAATTTCTTGGCTAAATGCTGAAGGTGTCCCTCAGGTTGCGATTGGTCGTATTAGCTTACCTGCATCCTCGCCTAACCTGATTGAATCTAAATCGCTAAAGCTTTACTTCAACAGTATGAACTTTACCCGTTTTCAATCTCCTGCCAATTTTATTGAAACGGTAGAGCATGATTTAACTGCAGCAGCAGAAGCACCAGTTACGCTAACGCTATTTCAGGTTGATGATTTAGCCATCAGTCAGCCTGAGGGCATTTGCATAGATCAACTTAGTCCTGAACGCTTGGAGCAACATCCTGATCCAAGCTTATTACAGTTTGATTTAGAACAGGCAGAAGATGTAGAGGTACAACTTTACTCTCATTTATTGCGCAGTAATTGCCCAGTCACTGGACAACCTGACTGGGGTACAGTTTTTATCCGTTATCAAGGCAAAAAACCTTGTTATCGCAGTATTTTGGCTTATATTATTTCATATCGTCAGCATAATGGTTTTCACGAACAATGCGTGGAACAAATGTTTGCAGATATTTGGCAAAAATTTGCACCAGAAAAGTTGATGGTATATGCAACCTATACACGTCGTGGTGGTTTAGACATTAACCCATGTCGTGTATCGGACTTAACATGGATGCCTCGCCCTATTCGTTTAGCGCGACAATAAAAACATTGAGGTTTTACAATGCCATTTTTTGGATTTATTCCATCTGCAGAATTATTAAATACAATTGAAACTGCACAACAGAAAAAAAATTCAAGTGAACCGCTGTACCCGCTTCGTGACAAAACAGCACTCATGATTAATGATGAAATCATTGATGCAATTTTAACGGAGTTGGTACGCCGTTTTCCTGCCAGTGATAAGCGTGACACTGCCGAAAAACTTGCGGGTTATATCAAATCTACCGTTGCGGTATTGCTTAAACAACTATTAAGCAAAGCACCAAATGATGTCGTCAAACAATCGATTGAATTTTCTGAGCGTAGTAGCTTTAAAGATGCGGCAGGCAATGCACGTATCGGTGAAACATTAGATGCGAGTTTGGTGACCAGCCTTAAACACAACTATGCCGAAATTCAAGCGGGCAATGAAGTCAATAAAGCAGCTTTAACTGAATTGTATAAACAGTTCGCAGAAGCGACCGTACGTCACTTTATGAGCGACTTTAATAAAACCTTAGATTTAGGCATGATTAAGCGTAAAGCTGCAGATATCGGTGCTGCTGCGGTAATTAAAGCCGTTCATATTGCTGTTGATAAAATCATTCCAAATCTTAACAAGGAAGAGCTGATGGTTTTAGCGGAATATCACGACACCTTATTCCATCCTTAATATAGATACGTATATACATATTAATCATGTAATGAACTGACAAAATGCCTGATTTCGATCAGGCATTTTTATTCGGAGAATAAATACTGGCAAATCTGTCCGTTTTTAGACAATTGCAGCAAGTTTTTGTGATGCGTTTTAACTTTGTTACAAATCCTGCGCGCTTTTTACACATTCTTTGTCTATTTTTGTATAAGTTTTTACAAAGCAAGCGCGCTTGAATGCTATCTTAGCCGCTGACTTCGCTTTAGCGCTTTAAGGTCAATCTTAAGACCTCTTCTTCTATATAAGTACAAACTTATTTACTGCATATAAATAAGTTGTGCAAATCATGAATTTGGAATTTTGCCCAATATGTTCAAACTTGATTTTTATAACAAACTAAAACGTGTTTCTTTACTGATCGGTGCATTTTCTATCACCAGCTTCTGTCAGGCCAATGATTTTCAGCATCATCCGTCTTATGCCAGTTTTAAACAAAAAACTATGCAAACTTATGGCTTGAGCGAAGCGCAAGTTGACTGGGCAATGAATGGTTCTAAAAATTTACCCAATATCATCAATATTATGAACCGTCCAGGCGAAAGTAAGCCTTGGTATGCCTATAAAACGAATTTCCTTGCAGAAAGTACTATTCAGCGTGGTGTACGTTTTAAACAGCAGTATGCAGATACACTCAATCGTGCTGAGCAGCAGTTTGGTGTGCCGCAAGCCATCATTTTAGGTATTTTGGGCGTAGAAACAGGCTTTGGTAGCAATAAAGGCTCATTTATTACTCGTGACGCATTAGCAACTTTAGGTTTTGGCTATGAACGCCGTGCTGAATACTTTAAAGATGAACTTGCTGCACTCATTGCATGGTCATATAAAGATGGTATCCCAACCTCTTCTGTGGTCGGCTCTTATGCAGGTGCAGTCGGCTATCCTCAATTCATGCCAAGCAACATTCCAAAATTTGGGGTGGATTATGATGGCAACGGTCATATCGACCTACGCAATTCAGCAGTAGATGCGATTGGTTCAATTGCAAACTACTTGGCACAGCATGGCTGGCAGCGTAATCAACCCATTGCATTTGCAGCACGTTATACAGGTAACAATCCTGACAGTGTGATTGCCAAAGATTTAACCTTACCTACACCTTATGGTGTCTTAAAATCGCAAGGCATCGCACCGCTGAATCCTATTGTACAAATAGATGATCTGGATTTGGTGAATGTCATTCAATTGCAAGAGAATTATGGGCCAATTTACTATATTACTTACCCAAATTTTCAGGTGATTACGACCTATAACCGCAGCCGTATGTATGCAACTGCGTTATGGTTACTCGGTACTGAAATTGCCAGCCGATAAACCCCACACCCAAACCAAACAAGTAAAGTCAAGAAATATTTCTGACAATTTGATCACAAAATCATCTTTTTAAATACATTGTTACAATATTGATTATTTTTTAATCAAACAAAGTTGTTTTTTGGTACTTTTTGTCATTATTTTCGTATAAAGACTAGACACCTTTGGTAAGGGATGAATATTATCCATTTCGTCAAATGTAGTCAAAAAAGTGAAATTACAGACAGGATTACCACTATTTCAATCAGTTAAGAGCGAAATAAGTTAAAAATTCTGTCTTCAGGAGTTCAAACCATGCATAGTTCACTTAAATACTTACTTGCACTTTCTGCAGCTGTTGCCCTAAGTCAGTCGCAAGCTGAAATGGTGCAATCATCATTCAATAATGATAATGAGTCATCTAGCCTTGCTGCACGTGTACTCAATAAAGAAGCTCAAAGTTTTAATTCACATTTCTCAAATTTAAACAGCCTTTCAATCACCGAACGTTCAGGCGACCAAATTCGTCGTCAAACGATTGCAGCGAAAATTGAAATTCCTGCAGAAGAGCCTTCAGTGATTGAGAAGTTAAACACTGTGGCTTCAAATACTGTACGTAAATTTAGCCAAACAGGTATGGCGTCTTGGTATGGTCGTCAATTCCACGGTCGTAAAACTGCAAGCGGTGAAACATTCGATATGAATGCAATGACCGCAGCACACCGTAGCCTACCGCTCAACTGTTATATTCGCGTGACCAATAAAAACAACGGCAAAAGCGTTGTTGTAAAAGTAAATGACCGTGGTCCGTTCCATGGCAACCGTGTACTTGATCTTTCTTACGGCGCTGCGAAGCAATTGGGTATTACCAATGCAGGCGTAGGTAAAGTGAGTATTGAGCGTGTTGAAGGTCCTAACTCTTAAAACTTCGCTTTACTCCTGAACATTTGACAAAAAAAGCCACTTTATGTGGCTTTTTTAACATCTAAGCTTTTTGCCCTTAAATCTTAGAGCAAAATATAGATCTACCCCCTTATTCACCACGCTATACTTTTGACAGCTGCATCGTTCTACGCTATATTTTATTCAGTCTAAAAATAACAATGAATCGTTTTCTACAGGAGTAGAGCATGAAGACTGTAACAGAGTGGTTTGATGAGTATAGTGAAAGCCATCAAAATAAAACCAATAAACTTATTCATTGGGTATGCGTACCCACAATCTTTTTTTCAATTGTGGGTATTCTGGCGCATTTTAGTGCGCTACTCACCACGTTGCTGTTAGTCCTCAGTTTTATTTTTTATGCGCGACTCGATTTAGTTTTAGCTGTCGCCATGGCGGCACTCATGCTGGTGATGGCATGGTTAATTTATATTTTACCTGTAGGTTCTGGTTTCTATATTGCCTTGTTTGTTCTGGCTTGGATTGGCCAGTTTTATGGACATAAAGTAGAAGGTAAAAAGCCTTCATTCTTTAAAGACGTCCAATTCCTTCTCATTGGCCCAATTTGGTGCATGGATGCATATTTAGGTAAAATCCTACCTTCTTGGCAAACACGGCAAAAAACGAGCGATTTGCGCGTTTAAACGCTATATCCAATTAGAATAATCGGAAGAACCTTTATTGATAGGTTCTTCCTTGGTGTTTTAACCATCCACTCACATGCTTATCGGCTGGGTCATGATGCGTCCAATGAATTACCCCACCCTTGTCTGAATATTCATATTCACCAAAAAACTCAACCTTATCGTCTTTTTGCATATTGGCTATACGAGGCGCCAAATCAATATTGTGTGCCACTAAAAGTGTTTGTTCATTGCTAAGTTTCAAGATAAATTTTTGATGACGTGAACCCTCATTATCATCAGGTAAAATTGCAATTACCCGACCACTAGCACGAACTTGCACATCACGCTGTTTTAGCCGAAATGCTCGCTCAATCTTGGCAACATCATCTGACCCATTTTCATGCTTAAAAGGTGTTTGAGCATCCTTAGATGGAGTAGATTTTGTGCTTTCACTTGAAATGGATGCGTCATGGCGTGTTTCAGTTTGAAACTGCTGTAAATCTATGCCAAAAAATGCTGCAATTAAAATAACAATAATTGCACCAACACCTAAATTCTTTTTATTTGCCATATTGTCATCACACTTTTAGTCTAGTTTGCATTTCGATATTTATACCCGAACACCGCTCATAAAAAAGCCCCAAATAAACTTGGGGCTTTTTTACAAAATATTTTACGACAGTAAAATTATTTCGCAGCAGCTTGAGCAGCAGCAACTTCTTCAGCGAAGCTCATTTCTGCTTTCTTCTCAATACCTTCACCCACTTCAAAACGAACGAATTGAGCAACTGTAGTACCTGTTGCTTTTAATACTTCAGCAACTTTCTTCTCGTTGTCAATTACGTACATTTGACGATCAAGCGCAACTTCGTTCAAGTATTTTTCTACTGAACCAGTTACCATCTTCTCTACGATGTTTGCAGGCTTACCAGATTCGATTGCTTTCGCTTCTGCAATTTCTTTCTCTTTTGCGATAAGATCAGCAGGAACTTGCTCAGCAGTAACAGCAACTGGGTTGAATGCAGCAACGTGCATTGCAATGCCTTTACCAGTCGCAGCATCACCTGTATAAGAAACAACAACACCAATTTTTAGACCGTGCTTGTATACAGCAAGGTTTTCACCTTCAACGATTTGTGCACGACGTACTTGGATGTTTTCACCAATTTTTTGAACAAGGGCAATACGTGTTTCTTCAACAGTTGCGCCATCTTCAAGTTTAAGCTCAGCAATTTTAGCAGCATCAGTTTCGTTTGCAGCCAATGCAGCAGCAGCAACTTTTGCAGAGAAACCAGCAAAGTTTTCGTCTTTAGCAACGAAGTCAGTTTGGCAGTTTACTTCTAAAAGAATTGCTTTGTTGCCTTCTTGAACGATAGTGATTGCACCGTCAGCAGCAATGTTGCCTGCTTTTTTAGCAGCTTTTGCTTGACCAGATTTACGAAGGTTGTCAATCGCTAATTCGATGTCACCGCCTGCTTCTGTCAATGCTTTTTTACATTCCATCATTGCTAGACCAGTACGATCACGCAATTCTTTAACCATGCTTGCTGTAACTGCAGTCATGTTAATCTCCTAAAATCGGTAGAAAATGAATTCTTTTTTTAACAGAAACGGCCCAGAGGGTGTCTCTTGGGCCGTCTGCATACATGACGCTTACTTTGCCACCATCACATGTCGCAAAAATGACAAGCTTGCGTCAAAACGCATTAAGCCTCAGAAGCAGGAGCTTCTTCGCCTTTCGCTTGAGCGTTGGCTTGAGTTTGAGCGTATTCTTTACCAGCAATGATCGCATCAGCCATTGCAGAAGCATAAAGTGTTACTGCACGGATCGCATCGTCGTTACCCGGAATAACGTAGTCTACGTTGTCTGGGTTAGAGTTTGTATCAACGATACCGATTACAGGAATACCTAAGTTTTTCGCTTCTTTAATTGCAATTGCTTCGTGGTCAACGTCAATTACGAATAATGCGTCAGGTAAACCACCCATGTTTTTCACGCCGCCTAAAGCACGCTCAAGTTTTTCCATTTCACGGCTACGCTCTAAAGCTTCACGTTTAGTAAGCTTAGCGAAAGTACCGTCAGTAGATTGAACTTGAAGATCTTTTAAACGATTGATAGATTGGCGAAGTGTTTTCCAGTTCGTCAACATACCACCTAACCAACGGTGATCTACATACGGTTGACCAGCACGTTGAGCTTGTTCACGGATGATTGCAGAAGCAGCACGTTTAGTACCTACGAACAAAACTTTGTTCTTTTTGCTAGCCAAGTTGTTAGCAAAGTTCAAAGCATCATTTAACGCTGGAACAGTGTGTTCAAGGTTGATGATGTGAATTTTGTTACGCGCACCAAAGATGTATTGACGCATCTTTGGGTTCCAGAAACGTGTTTGGTGACCAAAGTGTGCGCCAGCTTGAAGAAGGTCGCGCATGCTTACGTTGTAATCTGCCATTTTCTTTACCTTAAAGTTTGGGTTAGGCCTCCATATATCCGCATTCTCCACCCCAAAGGGCACCCAGAGTAATGTGACGATATATGTGCGGATTTTTTAAATACCCTTTTACCATGCCGCATGAAACATATTCATAAAAAGCATTTGATAAAATGGGCGGCTATTTATACCATAGTCACACACAAATTTCCAAAAGTTTTTAAAGATCATGAACACTACTTATCAAGCACCACGTCGACTTATTAAAACCGCAGAAGATATTGAAAAGATGCGCGTGGCAGGACGACTGGCGGCAGAAGTTTTGGATATGATCAAACCACACGTCAAACCAGGTGTCAGCACGCTAGAACTAGACACTATTTGTCATGACTATATTGTCAATAAACAAGAGGCTATTCCTGCCTGCCTAGGTTACGGCGCAGCACCAGGTCGCCCTGCTTTTCAGCACACCATTTGTACTTCAGTTAACCATGTCGTGTGTCACGGCATTCCATCTGAAAGTAAAATTCTTAAAAAAGGCGATATTTTAAATATTGATGTTACCGTGATTAAAGATGGTTTTCATGGCGACACCAATATGATGTATGTCGTGGGCGGTGAAACCTCTATTTTAGCCAACCGTTTATGTAAAGTTGCTCAAGAAGCCATGTACCGTGGTATGGCGACTGTAAAGCCAGGTTCTACCATTGGTGATATTGGTCATGCCATTCAAAAGTATGTCGAATCAGAGCGCTTTAGCGTGGTACGTGAATATTGTGGTCATGGTATTGGCACTACCTTCCATGATGAACCGCAAGTATTGCACTATGGCCAAGCCAATACAGGCATGGTTTTAGAAGAAGGCATGACGTTTACCATTGAACCTATGGTTAACGCAGGCGTATGGCAAACGAAACTACTGGGTGATAAATGGACGGTCGTAACCAAAGACCATAAATTATCGGCACAGTTTGAACATACCATTTTAGTCACCAAAGATGGCTTAGAAGTGCTGACTGCACGCCCTGATGAAGATTTGTCTCGCTTTCAATCCTAAGCTTTAATGACAGTTAGCTAAAATCTGTCATTGGCTTGAAATTGAAACTGTTTGTCAAAAAGATCAGTTTTAAACTGGTCTTTTTTTAATTTAATTACTTTAAATCTTAAAGATAATTTTAAATTTCAAAGAATTATATAAAAACTTAACACTAAATAATTAATTTAATGAATTTCAACTACACGCTATATAGTTAACAAAAACTCAATACAACTTTCAGATCACAAACAAACAATTAAAAAAATATGCTGTAAAAACAACAGTTTTATTTTCCTACACCATTTCATAATGCCTCACATAACATAATCGCAAATAACAACAAGCACAATGGACATGGAGTTCCGTTATGAAAAAAACCTTATGCTGCCTTGCAATCAGCAGCTTACCAATTGTGAGTTATGCTAATTCACCCTACTTCAGCTTACAGGATGGCGATGGTTTTAAACGCTTTTCTGTTTCGGTTGGTGCACTGCATGTTATGCCGCAAGGCAAGGCACAACCTTTTCGAGTCAATACAGCTATTCAAAATGGCTACACAGCCGATGTCGGTGAGGTTCAATCCCAAACTGTAAAAGATAATTTACGTGACGGTTTTGAGCCACCCGTATTATTAAGTGGGGCATTAAATTTGCTGCCTACCGTTCCTGCCAACATGAGTGGACAAGCCACAATTTCAGGTTTGGAGCAATGGGATAATCATGGTACAGGTTTAGAAGCAGATGATGTCACCACGTTGGGTATCATCAGCAACTATTTCTTTACCGATAATATTTCCTTTGAAGTCAAAGGTGGTATTCCCCCTAAAGTTGATTTACAAGGTAAAGGTAAAATCTATGCACCCTTCTCAGCAATTGCACGTCCATTAGGCGGCGCATTGGGTGAGCTTGAATTACAAAATGATATTTTCATTACCGATTTAGAAGCACATGGCCCTGCTGCCTCTGCCCGTGCCTGGACACCTGCATTCGAGTTTCAATACCATTTTGGAAAAACAGGTGTAAATAAATTCCGTCCTTATGTCGGTGTCGGGTTAATGTATGCTTATTTTAATGAATTAGAAATTAACCCACGCACTGAACAACACCTGATCGCCGCAGGTCACATGATTGCCAGTATTAAAGAAGGAAAAGCGGGCGCATCTTTAGAAGGTACACCAAGTGCAGCCAATCCTAAAGTTGAATTAGACGCCACCGATGCCTTTGCGCCCGTTGCAACCGTAGGTTTTACCTATGACTTTAATGAAAAATGGTTTGCTGTCGGTTCTGTATCTTATGCACATCTTAAAAACGAAACCACCATTACTGTGACCGATGCTAAACACGGCGAACTCATTCACTCCAAAGCCGATATTGAAGTGAATCCGATCATTGCATACGCAGGTTTTGGGATGCGCTTTTAAGCTCTAATTTTTCTCTTCCCTCTTTCAACTAAATTTAAGACGGCTACGGTCGTCTTATTTTTTCCTGTACTTTTTAATTAAAGCAATCGCTTCAATCTTAATAACTCAATTTTATCATTTGATGAATTTTATTTTATCGCGATCTTGAGCTGAATCGACTACCATAGCAGTCTGTTTGCTGTTGTTGGATGCCTTATGTCGAATGCTCAATTTTCCAAACCTCTGATTTACATGTTAATTGGAAGTGCCATTATTTTGGCATTGTCACTTGGTGTTCGACATGCCTTTGGCTTATACCTTGTGCCAATGAGCCATGAATTTGGCTGGGGACATAATGTTTTCAGTTTAGCCATTGCCATGCAAAACCTCATTTGGGGTGCAGTCCAACCCATTACAGGCGCTTTTGCAGACAAATACGGCAGTAAAATTGTAGTGGCCGTAGGCGGTGCACTGTATGCCATTGGCTTATTACTCATGGCCGTCAGCTCGACAGGCTTGTTGCTAAATTTAAGCGTCGGTTTAATTTTGGGTCTCGCTTTATCTGCCACTTCATTTCCTGTACTACTTTCAGCAGTTGGTCGTGCAGCACCGCCTGAAAAGCGAAGCCTTGCGATGGGTATTGCCAGTGCAGCAGGCTCTTTTGGGCAATTCATTATGCTGCCATCGACCTTATTGTTATTACAAAATGTTGGTTGGTCTGGTGCTTTAATTGTCAGTGCTATTTTAATTGCATTGATTGTTCCTTTGGCATGGATGCTCAAAGCTCCCATGTATCAAAACCCAAGCTCTACAGCGTCCACACAACCAGCTTTGGGGTTTAAGCAAATTCTGATCATCGCTAAAAATCACAAACCATTTTGGTTTTTGGCGCTAGGCTTTTTTGTCTGTGGTTTTCAAGTAGTGTTTATTGGCATTCACTTACCAGGTTATTTAATTGACCATGGTTTTGATGCCACCACAGGAACCATTTTTCTCGCCTTGGTGGGTTTATTTAACATTGTTGGGACATACACAGCAGGTTGGTTAGGCGGTCGCTATTCCAAAGCACATTTGTTGATGTGGCTGTACGGGCTACGTGGCATTGCGATTATCGCATTTTTAGCCCTGCCATTGAGCATCTGGACAATTTATGCATTTGGCATCATCATGGGCTTATTGTGGCTATCTACTGTTCCGCTAACCAATGGTATTGTGGCCAATATGTTTGGTATCAAATATCTGACTATGCTTAGCGGCATTGTGTTTTTTACCCACCAAGTCGGTTCTTTTTTTGGGGGATGGCTCGGTGGCTTAAACCACGACCTAACAGGCAACTATAATGCAATTTGGATCGTTTCAATTGCCTTAAGCGCATTTGCGGTCTTGGTGCATTTCTGGGTCAATGAGGAGCACGTCATCCATGACTAATTCTTTATTTAATTTTAAAGTGCTGCTCGCACTGGTGGTTATTGCCCTGCTCGTCTTTTCAATTTTTTTATGGATGCAAACGCCTCAGCTGTTTGAGTATTTTAATCAAGCATTCTGTGCACATTAATTTCCTGTGTCACTCGATCTATTTATCATCAATACTGAAGGAGCAACTTATATAACTTGCTCCATTGACTAAATTGCATTTAAACAGCAAATCTATGCAAAATAAGTTAAATGGTTAAAGATCAAACATTTATTTAAAAAATAATATTTTTCATAAGTTTAGCATTTCTTTTAATTTTATTTGATGGCTGTTTTTACTTAAATTTTCTTGACCATATACCAAGAAAGAGTAAAAAAACCAATGAGCAGTCTAAGCCCGCTTTCTCAAGCGATTCATGATGCACCACGTTGGCATCAAGCCGATTCATTACAAAATCCTAATGATATTCAAATACAACCTTTAGCAGGTGCTGCCTTAGGTGCTGTCGTGACAGGGCTAGATGCGAAAAAAGCCCAAACAGGTGCAACAATTTATCGTCTAAAACAAGCTTTGGCACAACATCTAGTTTTGATTTTTAAACAACAACAGCTAGATGATTTACAGTATTTAGCATTTGCCAGTTACTTTGGTTCTATTTTCCGCCCAAGTTCAGACAATCCTGTTTTGGGCAGTCAAGCCGACACAGGTACACCTCCCGATGTTGTACCGGTATCTAATGCTGTTGGACAAGGTGATTATACGGGACATGCAGAACTTAAACCGCATGCAGACCATCAATGGACACCTTTACCCTCTTTTGCCTCGCTGCTCTACGCTATAGAAATCCCAGAACAAGGCGGACAAACCACATGGTACAACACCATTAAAGCCTACGATGCCTTAGATGAAACCACCAAAGCGGAAATTGATCACCTTCAACTCATTACATACAACCCTTTTGTTCGTGCGCAAAATACGACTGCAACGGGTAGCTATGGTAATTCGCCCCTATATCGTTTTCATGATCAACCTATTGTTGGTCATGGCTATCCACATCCTTTGGTGAGAGTCCATCCTGAAACTGGACGTAAAGCCCTTTGGCTGAACACCCATTCTGAAGTGGAGTTGCTCAATTATGATGATCAGGCAGGCAGTGAATTAATTGCTCGGCTACGTGCACATATTTTAAAGCCAGCCTTCCGCTACACCCATCATTGGGAACAAGGGGATTTGGTATTTTGGGACAATCAAGTGACCTTACACTCTAGGGAGCCATTCCCTGCCGAGCAACGGCGCTTACTTAAAAGAATTAGTTTGGCGGATAGTCGACCATTTTAACTTACTCATCATGCAGACATTGTACCGAGCCATTATTGGACTCAAATAAAATGACGTACCAAAACTAAAACACCAAACGAATAACTTAGAATAAGAAAACCCGTAAAGCCTAAACTTTACGGGTTCTTTTTTAATGAACTTTAAACGATGTTGCAGCAATTTAGAATAAGCGGTTCATACCATTTAAAGTTGCTACACGGTAGGCTTCAGCCATAGTCGGATAGTTAAATGTTGTTTCAACAAAATACTTAATTGTATTGTTCGGGCTATTCATCACGGCCTGACCAATGTGAATAATCTCTGCGGCATTATTACCAAAACAATGCACACCTAACACTTCCAATGTATCACGGTGGAACAGAATTTTTAATTCACCTACAGTATCACCGGTAATTTGCGCACGTGCTAAATGGCGGAACGACGCCTGACCGACTTCATACGGAATTTTCTCTTCAGTTAACTCCTGTTCGGTCTTACCAATCGAAGAAATTTCTGGAATGGTATAGATACCCGTTGGAATATCAGTCACAGGTACCACATTTTCTTCGCCACTCATATTTGCACCTGCACAACGACCTTGGTCATACGCAGCAGATGCCAATGATGGCCAACCAATCACATCACCCGCAGCATAAATATTATCTACTTCGGTTTGATATTGATCATTGACTGTTAACTGACCACGGCTGTTTGGCTTGAGTTCAACATTTTCAAGACCTAAACCATCGGTATTACCTGAACGACCGTTACACCACAGAATTGCATCGGCTTTGATTTTTTTACCGCTTTGCAAGTATAAAACCACGTGATCATCAAAAGTTTCTAAATGATCAATTTGCTCATTATGGCGAATCAACACACCCTGCGCACGTAAGTGATAAGACAGCGCATCGGAAATTTCATCATCCAAATAGCTGAGTAATTTATGCTGTGTATTGATCAAATCGACTTTGTGATCTAAACCAATAAAAATAGATGCATATTCACAGCCAATTACCCCTGCACCATAAATAATAATTTTTTGGATAGAAAAGTCCAAATCCAAAATTTTGTCTGAATCAAATACACGTGGATGGTTGAAATCTAAAATTTCAGGACGATATGGGCGACTACCCGTTGCAATCACAATTTGCTGACAAATAATGGTTTCTTTAATGCCATCTGCACTAAAAACCAAAACTGTATTTTTATCTTGAATATAAGCGCGGCCATGATAAATCGCAATTTCGTTGCGATCATAAAAGCGTGAGTGCGTTTCAACCTGCTGTTGAATTACTTTATGTGCACTTTGAAGCACTTGCTTCATGGTAAACTGACGCCAGTCACCCATTTTTTTAAACATTGGGTCACGACGGTAACGAATAATATTAGACACCGTCTGACGCAGTGCTTTACTCGGGATTGTACCCACATGCGTACAGTTACCACCGAGTTGTTCACGAATATCTACAATCGCAACACGCTTACCTGATTTGGCAAGTTTCATTGCCGCGCCTTCACCCGCAGGGCCTGAACCGAGAACGACCGCATCATACTTCACGAAAGTTCCACTAACGACCTCTTTTTTACGTGGCATTCAACGCTCCTTTTCTTTAAATCTATCTTTTCAATGGGCCATATTATGACGTAAATCGTTTGAATTTTCTGTATTTAGTGTGCATATATTACGTGATAACCACATTTTTTATATGAATATCGTTTTTACCCAATTTAAGCACAATTTCGTTATAATAATATGCTCTTATGATGAATGTTCGTTGACATTTTACCGTGCATGTTGGAATTGGCATATTTTGCTTCAACATTCTGTAAAATGTAAGCCATACTAAATCTCTCCCCTTCAAAAACAGTGGAAAAGTTGAATATGTCTGCAAACCGTAAACCTGAACAGGGTGTCAAACTCCGTGGTGCTGAAAAAGTCGCACGTATTCCTGTAAAAGTTGTTCCTACGGTTGAAACGCCTCGCAAGCCTGACTGGATTCGGGTCAAAATGACGGCACCTGAAGAAGTTCAACGCATTAAAACCACTTTGCGTCAGCAAAAATTACATACCGTTTGTGAAGAAGCCGCTTGCCCAAACTTACCTGAATGCTTTGGTGGTGGTACTGCAACCTTTATGATTATGGGTGATATTTGTACCCGTCGCTGCCCATTCTGTGATGTTGCCCATGGTCGACCAAATGCGCTTGACCCTGAAGAGCCACGTCACATGGCAGAAACCATTGCCAATTTAGGCTTAAAATATGCCGTGATCACCTCTGTAGACCGTGATGACCTATTAGATGGCGGTGCGCAGCATTTTGTAGATTGTATTAAAGAAACCCGAGCGCTCAGTCCAAACACCTTATTGGAAATTTTGGTGCCAGACTTCCGTGGTCGTATGGATATTGCACTACGCATTATGACTGAATGTCCGCCAGATGTTTTCAACCACAATATTGAAACTGTGCCACGTTTATATAAAGCCATGCGTCCAGGTTCAGACTATCAACACTCTTTAAACTTACTCAAAATGTTTAAAGAATACTGTCCTGATATTCCAACCAAATGTGGTTTGATGGTGGGCATTGGTGAAACTGAAGAAGAAGTGATTGCGTTATTGGATGATCTTAAGGTGCACGACGTAGATTACGTGACCATTGGCCAATATTTGCAACCGTCTAAAGAACATGCGCCAATTGACCGTTTTGTAACACCAGAAGAATTTGAACGCTACACCGCACATGGTCAAAAGCTTGGCTTTAAAAATATTTGGGCAGCACCAATGGTGCGTTCAAGTTATTTTGCAGACCGTCAATACTATGGCGAACCTGTTCCAACTGTACGCCGAAAAGCAGACCCTGCTAAAAAAATTAGCGTGCAAACCATTGAGGCTTAACACTCGCTTATTTCCAAATTTGCGATAAAGCCAAAACAGCCCCAACTCGATGTCTGGGGCTTTTTTATGCCTTGTGAATAGATTTCAATAAGTCGATCTGAACATGTTTTGAATGTCTACGACCAAGTGTGAATGGTGTTGTGCCCATAAATTGTTAATCTATCTACTAAGTTCAAACAATAAAATAAGGCTAGCAAAATGTCACAACAAGATTATGAAAATGGCTTAAAAGTCCGCACAGAAGTTATGGGCGAAAGCTTTGTAAAACGTGCACAAGACAATACTGTGCCGTTTACCCAACCTTTACAGGACTGGATTAACGAACATGCTTGGGGCTCAACTTGGCAACGTGAAGGTGTATTACCTCGTAAATATCGTTCATTAATTACCATTGCATTTTTAACAGCGCTAAAAAGCCCAACCGAATTAAAAGGACATATTCGTGGTGCGCTGAATAATGGCGCAAGTGTAGAAGAAATTCAGGAAGTTTTGCTACACAGCCTACCTTATTGCGGTGCACCTGCAACACAGGAAGCCTTTCGTGCAGCTTTAGAAGTGTTGGCTGAACATACCACCAACACTTAAGTGCAAGCTAAGAAGTTATAAAAACTGTCGACATTTCACTGAACGCATACAGTGAAATATCGACAGTTTTGATCTTAAATCCAATACACATTAAAACTATAGAAAAACTCATTCAGCTCAAAACGTACCTGATAACCTAAGTCAGTCAGTTCAGCCGATAAATTGCGAATATCTTCCAAAGGTAAATGTTTAGGTAACACAGCCAAAACTGCCGTATTACCCTGTTTGGCATTTTCCTCAATCAACATAGCCAAACGCTGTTTATACAATTCAATATCAAGGTGGGCGTGATCTGAATAGACTTTCGCTTCCTCAGCAGTCAAAAATTTTACCATCTTATTGTTCTCATCATGTCTTATTCAAATTAAGCATATTGAAGCAAGCCATTCTGACTCAAGTGATTTTTTGTTATTCACTTAATTTTAACCAATCAAATACAACACTCTTCCCTTGCAGATCAACCCACCAAACCTCTGCAATAAAGATAGCTTTTTCATGCAAGACCTTTTAGGCTATCGCTCATTCAAAAGTTCAAAATTGTGTTGGATGGCGTTATGTCAGAATCTGTTTCTATTCCTACTGCACTAATTAACCGCGCGATTGCTGGGCAAGCTGAAGCTCAGTTTGAAGTTGCCGTGCTGTATATGCAAAGCGATTTTGATGAAGATATTGAACTGGCCGAAGAATGGGCACTCAAAGCGGCAAGTAATGGACATATTGAAGCCATGTATTGGCTTGGTGAAGGCTATACTGTATATGCAAAAGATGTGCAGGAAGATGACCCTGAAGATGCCAAATATCACTTTGACCAGGCCTTTTTTTGGCTTAAACAAGCCAGTGATGCGCAACACCCTGCTGCAATTTTAGAACTGTCGGGCTTTTACCGTCGTGGCGATGTCGTTGATAAAGATGTCGCACGTTCAGTCGCACTGGTTCAGCAAGCTGCGGAACTAGGCGAAGTACAAGCCATGCGTGACCTTGCTTTTATTTATGAAAATGCTTTGGGTGTAGATGCAGATGAAACCAAAGCAGATTATTGGACACAAAAAGCCGATGCTGCCCAATAGCTGCAATAATTTTTCTTTCAAGCCGATCAAATGATCGGCTTTGATAGATTTGCTGCTTTCACTTTGGATTATTGAAAGACATTTCAATCATATTTTAAACATCTACCACAATCACTTGTCTGCAAATACCTGCTTGCTGACGTTGTTGCTCAAAAACAGCCGCAGGCATAGGCTCAAAACTGTCAAAAAAACAGATTTCAGCTTCGTCTATTGAATATACCAGTGAATGATTGCCCTCACCGTCTAAAGTATCGTAATACACAATCACAAATTTATTTGCATCAAAGGCTTGCTGAATTTGGGTATAAGCAATAGGCGCTAATATAGGCAATTTTAGCTGTTCAGCTTTTGTATAACTCAACTTTTCTGAATCTTGTAGATCAGGGTCAGGGTCTGTGTAAAACTGCACATTAAAACCGAATTTTTTCAGACCAACTGCCAGACCAATCGTGGTTGTACCCTGCTCAGGTGTATAGCCACAGACATCAATTAATTGTTGAATATCGGCATCAATGCCTAAATGTTGTAATAACATCCAAACCGCGTAAATACCACAATTGGCTTCAAGCTCTGCCAATTCAGAAGGAAGCTCCACCGCCATGCTTTCGCCCCAAAATATAATTGTGTTGATAATAAACAAAACATGATTGGAACTAAATCAATTTCCAAGTACAATATTGCGCTAGTCGAGGGATGCTGCGACGTTTTACAGGCACTAAATGTAAAATCGCCAGGCTCGACCAGCGTAGCATATCCATTGCTATGCAAGAAACGGCATCCGCGAACTGAATGATCAATTGTTTTTTTAAGGAGATCGTGATGAACGCGGTTAATGCTTCATTTACAGATTATAAAGTTGCCGATATCACCCTAGCTGATTTTGGCCGTAAAGAAATCAAACTTGCAGAAGCTGAAATGCCAGCATTAATGGGCTTGCGTAAACGCTACTCAGCTGCAAAACCACTTGCAGGCGCGAAAATTCTCGGCTGTATCCACATGACCATTCAAACTGCTGTTTTAATTGAAACATTGGTTGAATTAGGCGCAGAAGTTCGTTGGACATCTTGTAACATCTTCTCTACTCAAGACCATGCTGCGGCAGCAATTGCAGCATCTGGCGTGCCTGTTTTTGCTTGGAAAGGCGAAACTGAGGAAGAATATGTATGGTGTCTTGAGCAACAAATTAATGTAAACGGCACACCTTGGGATGCCAATATGATTCTGGACGATGGCGGTGACTTAACTGCACTTGTTCATGAGAAATATCCTGCATTATTAGAGCGTATTCACGGTATTACCGAAGAAACCACAACTGGCGTACAACGTCTGATTGAAATGTGGAAAGATGGTTCTTTAAAAGTACCTGCCATTAACGTCAATGACTCAGTGACGAAATCTAAAAACGACAACAAATACGGGTGCCGCCACTCGCTCAATGATGCAATCAAACGCGGTACAGACATGCTATTGTCTGGTCGTCGTGCATTAGTGATTGGTTATGGTGACGTAGGTAAAGGTTCTGCGCAATCTTTACGTCAAGAAGGCATGATTGTACGTGTTTCTGAAATTGACCCAATTTGTGCAATGCAAGCATGTATGGATGGCTACGAAGTTGTATCTCCATATAACAATGGCGTGCAAACAGGCAACAAAGCCGATGTCAACCAAGAACTTCTTCAAAACACTGACTTGATTGTGACCACTACAGGTAACTATCACGTGTGTGATGCTGCCATGCTTGATACCTTAAAAGCAGGTGCGGTTGTATGTAACATTGGTCACTTCGACACTGAAATCGACACCAACTACCTACGTGGCTATAAGTGGGTTGAAGTGAAGCCTCAAGTACACCAAGTGTACCGTTCAGAAAACGAAAACGATTATTTAATCTTACTTTCTGAAGGTCGTTTAGTGAACTTGGGTAATGCGACAGGTCACCCATCACGCATTATGGATGGTTCATTTGCAAACCAAGTGTTGGCTCAAATGCACTTATTTGCAGAAAAATTTGCAGACCTACCTGCAGAGCAAAAACAAGCAGCTATTCGTGTTGAAATCTTACCTAAAAAACTAGATGAAGAAGTTGCTGCAGCAATGGTTGCTGGTTTCGGTGGTGTATTAACTCAATTGACCCAAGTTCAAGCGGACTATTTAGGGGTTGCAGTTGAAGGTCCATTTAAAGCGGACGCTTATAAATACTAAGTTTTCAATTCCTCTCCCTAACCCTCTCCTGAGCGTACTTCAAGCACTGCTTTGAAGTTCAGCGCAAGAGAGGAAATTATTCATTGTTTAATGAATGTATTCGAGGGTAAGTCCTCTCCTGAGCAAGTTTAAAGCACTGCTTTTAAACCCAGCGCAAGAGAGGATTTAGGAGAGGTGAAAGAATACAAATAAGTATTTATAAAAAGGATTTAACTATGTCGAAACAAGTTCCTATTTCATTCGAATTTTTCCCATCTAAAACCGATGTAGGTGCAGAAAAACTCAAAGTTGTACATCAAGAATTACAACTTCTAAAACCTGAATTTTTCTCAATCACTTATGGTGCTGGCGGTTCAACGCGTGAGCGCACGTTATCGGCCATTAGTGATTTAAATGGTAAAGGCACACCTGTCGCACCGCATTTATCTTGTATTGGTGATGATAAAGCACGCATTGCTGAATTGCTTGATATCTATAAAGCACAAGGTATTGATCGTATTGTGGCTTTACGTGGTGATTTACCTTCAGGTCAGGTGGGTTTAGGCGAATTGCCATACGCATCGGACTTGGTACGCTTTATTCGCGAACATTCAGGTGATTACTTTCACATTGAAGTTGCGGCTTATCCTGAAATGCATCCTCAAGCAGATAACTTTGATCACGACATTCAAAACTTTGTGACCAAAGTCAATGCAGGTGCAAATGCTGCCATTACCCAGCTCTTTTTCAATCCAGATGCTTACTTCTATTTCATAGAACGTATTCAAAAACAAGGGGTGAATATTCCTGTTGCACCAGGCATTATGCCTATTACCAATGCCAGCAATTTAATCCGCTTTGCTGACAGCACAGGTGCAGACATTCCACGCTGGATTCGTAAACAGTTGGCAACTTATGGCGATGATACTGCGTCAATTAAAGCCTTTGGCCATGAAGTGATTATCAAGCTATGTGAACGCCTAATTGCAGGTGGTGCACCAAGTTTGCATTTTTATACCATGAACAATACTGAACCAACACGTCAGCTAGTGACTGATCTTGGTTTGGCTTAATCCTTTACCTTTTATTCACCTGAACGAGTAAGACCTATGCCCCGTTTTTATATTGAGGCTGATTTAGTAGTAGATACGCAAGTTGATCTGACTGAAACAGTATTTCATCACTGGGTTAAAGTCTTGCGTGCTCAAGTGGGTGATTGCGCCACCTTGTTTAATGGACAAGGTGGTGAATATCAGGTTGAGCTTACCGAAATTGCAAAAAAAACAGCCTGTGTCCGAGTTCAAGACTTCAATCCAGACAATCGCACACCTCGCTTTAGCACTGTATTAGGTCAAGTCATGAGCAAGGGTGACCGTATGGATTACGCAATTCAAAAAGCAGTGGAGCTTGGGGTGACTGAAATTCAGTTGCTGACTTCAGAGCGTTGTGAAATGCGTTTGAAATATGATCGAGATCAAAAAAAACTGGATCACTGGCAAGGTATTGCCATTGCAGCTTGTGAGCAATGCGGTATGAATCTTGTGCCTAAAATTTTAGCGCCCTTAAGTCTATCTGACTGGTTGAATGGTGATTTACCACACACCAAGCTGGTTCTTGCGCCGAATAAAGAACAAGTGAATGTATTGGATAACGCAAGCCAAGATTTTGCTCTATTGATTGGCCCTGAAGGTGGATTAAGTGAAGCTGAAATTGCTGCTGCAAACGCTGTTGGCTTTCAGAACTGGTGTATTGGCGCACGTGTTTTACGCACTGAAACCGCGCCAGTAGTAGCATTATCGATTCTAAATTATACGATGGATAAATAATTTATCTGTTTTTGCAGATTTACCCTGTAAACACGTTGCTTTTTACGATTTACATGATTAATCTCAAGCCATATATTAAAAATATCTGTCTAAAATTCAATCACAAAACACCGAGAATTTTAGCAGCAACAAGTTATTTAAAAATAGAAGTCATTTGATCATTTGTTAGACTTTGGGGATATATGTCAGACGTTCAGGATGAGTTGTTACAGCAATATTTATATGCTGCGCAAATAACCAATACGATTCGACTGCTGCGCTTTTTTTTAGTCAGCATCGCAATTGTCTGTCTGTATGTGTTTTTTATTTACCAATATTCTTTTGCTCATTCATCTATTTATTTTAATGTGTGGTTTATTCTGACCGAATTAACCATAGGTTCGTGTCTACTTTTAACCGCAGTCCATTTTAAAGCAGGACAATATCAGCTAGAGCATGCGCATAGCTGGTTAAAATTGGTATGTTTTCTGACAGGCACGGCCATCGCATTTGGCGTCAGCTTACTGTACTACTATTTGCCGCAGCACAATCTTGAACTCAGCAGCTACGAAGCCATTATTTTAGCGGCATTGCTGATTATTGTCAGTCAGACCTTTGCCCTGACCTTCTTAACGCAACGTCTCAGTTATTTTTGTTGGGTGTTTATACCTGCGATTTTACCTTATATCGCTGCGCAATTTTTAATTCGCACAGAAAACTCGGCCTTCTTTTTCGTGGCCACTAACTTTGCTCTCATTACCTTGCTCATTTGCGCCAATACTTCTATGCACATGCATCGGCGTTTATCGAGTGTTTATTTTAAAAACAACCAATTCAAAAAAACGGCCGAACAACAAGTGGAATGGACAGATCAGCTCTGCCAACAATTACAAGCTGAAATGAACAAGTCCAAAGACATTGAGCAGCAACTCCAATTCAACAATCAAATGCTAGAACAAAAAGTAAGAGAACGTACCTTTGACTTAGAACAAACGCACCAAGATTTAATCAATCAACAACATAGTTTAATTTTGGCACATGAAGCCGCAGGTCTAAAAGCATGGGACTGGAATATACGGCAACGCAGTATTGTCTTTGGTAGTGGCGCACAGCAAACTCCTTTAGAGAATACTAAACAGCATCGGAATAAATTACAGCAACTGATTCACCCTGATGATATTCCGCACTTTCACCAAACCATGAAACAACATTTACGGGGTCTAACTGAACGCTATCAAGCCACATATCGCGTACAACATAGTTCAGGTCAATGGTATTGGGTGCATGATATTGGGCGGGTGATTGAGCGTGATCCTGTCACCAATAAACCTTTACGCATGGTGGGGATTCGCCGTGACATTCACCAAGAACGGATTGGGCAAGAACGCTTAAAACTCACTGCCAGCGTACTTGAACAGGCAGCCGAAGGTATTTTTATTTTAGATGAAAACCTACGCTATATTGAAGCCAATCCATTCTATGCACAAATGAGCGGATTTAAACGCGACCATATTTTAGGCAAATATCTGTTTGATTTGGTCGAGTCCCACAAAGCACATCAACGCATTACGCAAGAAGAAATTCTTCAACAATTGCTCAGCACAGGTAAATATGATGCTGAAATGAATACAAGATTCCGCTCTGGTAAAGAACTCGCAGTTCGTGTGCATATCAATGCCGTCACCGATGAGCAAAACCGCATTATTAATTATATTGGGATTGTGTCTGATTTAACCGAACATAAACTACAAGAACAACGTCTATCCTATTTAGAAAATTACGACCCACTGACCGACTTGCCTAATCGCTTTTACTATAATTATCAACTACATCAATATCTTATTTCGCAGCAAGATTCATTGCAGCAATTGGCGGTCATTCGACTCAATATTGACCGTTTCAGACCTTTAAATGAATATTTAAGCAATAATGGTGGCGATGAATTACTCCGTCAAGTGGCGCAGCGTTTACGCATCACCAATGCCGAAGCGCTGTTTGTCGCGCACTTAAATGGCGATGATTTTGCAATTGTGTATGAAATTTCTCATATTCGCCCTTCTATACAGCAGCACTGTGAACGCATCACCAAAGCCTTTAATTTGCCGTTTAATGTGCAGGGACAAGAACATATTATTACCCTGTCGATGGGGGTTTCCCTCTATCCTGAACATGGACGCCAGCTGGATTATCTGAATAATTGTGCAGAACAAGCCTTGTCTGAAGCCAAGCGTTTGGGTGGTAATACCGTTAAATATTACGCTTTAGACAACACCAAACTGCTAGAACAAGATGTGCATTTAGAGCGTGACTTACGCCAAGCCATTAAAAATGATGAGTTAATTGTATATTATCAACCTAAAATTGATTTCCATAATTATCAGGTAGTTGGGTTTGAAGCATTGGTGCGCTGGAAACATCCAACCAAAGGCATTATTCCACCGAACCTATTTATTCCTATTGCGGAACAAACCAGTTTAATTTCCGATATTGGTCGGGTTGTAATTCAACAAACTGCCAAGCAAATTCGTGAATGGAATCTGTTAGGTTTTGATCATATCCAAGTATCGGTTAATGTAGTTGCACAACAACTGCAACGTGGTCAATTGCTGCAAGATTTAGATGATGCGATTAATACCTATCAAATTTCAGGTGCAAGCTTAGAATTAGAAATTACCGAATCCTCTTTAGTGGAAAACTCCACAACCGTGAAGTCTTTATTAGATGAAATTAAACAACGTGATATTCATATCGCCTTAGATGATTTTGGTACAGGCTATTCTTCACTTTCTTACTTAACAGACTTCCCAATTGACAGTTTAAAAATAGACCGTAGCTTTGTTTCTAAAATTGGGAATACCAAACAAGAAGCCATTGTTAGTGCCATGATTGCTATGGGCAAAGCCATGGGCATGAGTGTGGTGGCTGAAGGGATTGAAACTGAACAGCAGTTACAGTATTTGCAGAATTTGAAATGTGACATTGCGCAAGGCTATTTATTTTCCAAGCCTTTACCTGAACAGGAAGCAACGCTGTTTCTACAAGCACGTCAGGACTCACGCGCTTATAGCTCCTTAATCTGAAACTAGACCCGAAAGCTCTAAGTTTGCTCTAAAAATAAACAGCAACGACTGTGCTAATAGGGCAAGTAATGGTATATTCGATAGGATTCATAAAAATCCACCAGCACCGCTGGCTAACTTGTCACATACGAGATTCAGATGGACGATCAATCATTAAAACAGCAGGCACTTTACTATCACGAATTTCCAACACCAGGAAAAATCAGCGTTACACCAAGTAAGCAGCTGGTCAATCAACGTGACTTAGCGCTCGCTTACTCCCCAGGTGTCGCAGCACCATGTTTAGAGATTGAACGTGATCCTTCAAAAGCAGCACTTTACACCGCACGTGGTAACTTGGTTGCTGTAGTCAGTAACGGTACAGCTGTACTCGGTTTAGGGAATATTGGTCCTTTAGCCTCTAAACCTGTAATGGAAGGTAAAGGCGTACTCTTCAAAAAGTTTGCTGGTGTCGATGTCTTTGATATTGAAATTGCTGAAAATGATCCAGACAAAATTGTCGATATTGTTGCCGCGTTAGAACCGACTTTTGGTGGGATTAACCTTGAAGATATCAAGGCGCCAGAATGTTTCTACATCGAGAAAAAACTACGTGAACGCATGAACATTCCTGTGTTCCACGATGACCAACACGGTACTTCAATTATTGTAGGTTCTGCCCTGCTCAATGCCTTGTTACTCAATGGCAAAAAAATTGATGAAATTAAAATCGTCGCTTCAGGCGCAGGTGCAGCAGCACTATCTTGCTTGGACTTGTTATGTGCCTTGGGTGCAAAAAAAGAAAATATCATTGTTGCTGACTCTCGCGGCCTAATCACCACTAAGCGTGAAGGTTTAGATGAGTCGAAAAAACGCTATATGCAAGATATTGAAGGAACACAAATTGCCGATGTCATTGGCGGTGCTGATATGTTCCTTGGTCTTTCTGCAGCAGGAATCTTGACCAAAGCCATGGTTAAAGAAATGGCTGAAAATCCAATCATCTTTGCTTTGGCCAACCCAGACCCAGAAATTTTGCCTGAACATGCGCACGAAGTACGTCCAGATGTCATCATGGCAACAGGTCGTTCTGACTATCCAAACCAAGTGAATAATGCACTGTGCTTCCCGTATATTTTCCGTGGCGCGTTAGATGTGGGTGCAACCACCATCAACGAAGAAATGAAAATTGCGTGTGTACATGCCATTGCGCGTATGGCGCACATCGAAGCGGATGCCGCTACCTATGGTGAAAAATCTGCATCTTTCGGTCGTGACTATTTAATTCCACGTCCGCTTGATCAGCGTTTGATTCTTGAAATTGCACCTGCTGTTGCTCAGGCAGCAATGGACTCTGGCGTTGCAAGCCGTCCAATTCAAGACTTCTCAGCGTATCGTCAACGTCTATCTGAGTTTGTTTACAACTCAGCATTTATGATGAAGCCAATTTTTGCACAGGCTAAAACTGATCCAAAACGTATTGCTTATGCCGAAGGTGAAGATTTACGTGTATTGCGTGCAGTACAAATTGCAGTAGATGAAGGCTTGGCAAAACCAATTTTGGTGGGTCGTACTGCGGTCATTGAAGCGAATATCAAAAAATTAGGTTTACGTCTTGAACACGGTGTCAATATTGAAATCGTTGATCAGGAAAACAACCCAAATTACGAAAAATTCGCAGAAGATTATTACACCACTATGCAGCGTAAAGGGGTTACACCTGAGTATGCACAACGTGAAGCACGTCGTCGCTCTACCCTTATTGCGTCAATGTTGGTGAAACACGGTTTAGCAGATGGTATGTTGTGTGGTACTTACTCAAGCTATGACATTCACCTTGATTTCGTGAAAAATGTAATTGGTTTAAAAGAAGGCCGTACCAACTTCTTTACCCTAAATGCATTAATGCTTGAAGACCGCAACCTGTTTATTGCAGACACCTATGTCAACACCAACCCAACTGCTGAGCAGCTTGCTGAAATGACTATTTTGGCTGCTGAAGAAGTACGTCGTTTTGGTATGACACCACGTGTTGCTTTATTGTCACACTCTAGCTTTGGCTCTGACCAACAAGACCCAAGCGCACAAAAAATGCGTAAAGTGTTTGAAATTTTGAGCGAAATTGCACCTGAGCTTGAAGTTGAAGGTGAAATGCACGGTGATGCAGCATTAGACGAAAATATCCGTCAATTTGCTTTCCCGAACTCACGCTTCAAAGGTTCTGCAAACTTGTTGATTATGCCTAACTTAGATTCTGCAAATATTTCATTTAACTTGTTGAAATCTACTTCTGGTAACAATGTCACAATTGGCCCAATCTTATTGGGTGCAGCGAAACCTGTACACATCTTGACGCCAACTGCTACGACACGTCGTGTAGTGAATATGACTGCGTTAACCGTTGCTGAAATTCAACAAACGGAACGTGACAGCCTATAATTTATAGATACTCCATGCAATTCTGAGCCATTGACTCAGAATTATGGACTTGAGAAAACCTCTATTCTGTAGCATGATTGCTTGAAGAATAGAGGTTTTTTCATGCAAGTTTATTTAGTAGGCGGTGCAGTTCGAGATCACTTGCTCGGTCACCCCTATCACGAAAAAGATTATGTTGTAGTTGGTGCGACGCCCGACCAACTCCTGACTCAAGGCTTTCAGCCTGTGGGCAAAGACTTCCCTGTTTTTCTACACCCAGACACCAAAGACGAATATGCACTTGCCCGAACTGAACGCAAGTCGGGTCATGGTTATCATGGTTTTGAGTTTTATACAGACCCGAGTGTGACTTTAGAAGAAGATTTAATTCGTCGTGACCTGACCATCAATGCTATGGCGATGGATGATGAAGGCACTGTTTACGACCCGTACGGTGGGCAGCAAGACTTATGCAATAAAGTCCTGCGTCATGTGTCTGATGCCTTTGCAGAAGACCCTTTGCGTGTATTACGCATTGCACGATTCGCTGCACGTTATCACGGCTTGGGTTTTCAGGTTGCCCCTGAAACCTTGTTGCTAATGCAGCAACTTGCAGAATCAGGCGAACTACAGGCGCTGACACCGGAGCGTGTCTGGAAAGAAACTTCGCGTGCGTTGATGGAAGAACGTGCTGATGTTTATTTTGAAACTTTACGTGCCTGTGGTGCTTTAAAAGTTTTATTCCCTGAGTTGGATGCACTGTTTGGTATTCCACAACGTCCTGAGTATCACCCTGAAATTGACAGTGGTTTGCATACCATGATGTCGCTGCAGCAAGCTTGTCGTGCCAATTATTCACTGGATGTACGTTTTGCAGTGCTTCTACATGATTTAGGCAAAGCCCTGACCCCTGCAGACGAATTGCCACGTCACATCATGCATGAAGAACGTGGTTTAAAACCTGTCACAGAAGTGTGTGAGCGACTTAAGGTACCAACGCACACCAAACAACTGGCACTTGCAGTATGTAAGGAGCATTTAAAATGCCATCAGGCGCTGACTTTAAAGCCTGGCACTTTATGGCGTTTATTACAGCGTTTAGATGTATTACGTCGCCCTGAGCGAGTCGAAGCCTTTGTACAAGCCTGTGAATGTGACTCACGAGGTCGCTTAGGTTTGGAAGATCGTGACTACCCGCAAGCGCAATATGTGTTAGAGGCCGTACAAGTTGTGCGAAGCATCAAAGCGCAGGACTTACCTGCGGATATTCAAGGCCCAGATATTGGTGAAATGCTGATTGAACGACGCATTAAAGCCATTGAGCAATTAAAAGCACGCCATTTAGCAGTCACCGCTTAAACTATTGACTCATCTCTTTACCTAGACCAGTTTTAAATAAAAAGCCGCTAGCAATACAACTAGCGGCTTTTTATTCAATCTGAGCCCTGAGGTTTTATCTGCTCAATCAAATTCAATATCAAGCTCTGCCGAAACCTAATGATGCCCCAGCATCATGCTTTAAGCCAATTGAGCAGGAAAACTAATCACCTGTTCTAAACGCATCTGTTTTGTTGCGACCATTAGTAAACGATCTATCCCCAAGGCTATACCTGAACAAGCAGGCATATTGGGCAAAGCTGCCAACAAATATTCATCAATTGGCATCAAATGCAAACCGAGTTGTGCGCGATCAGCATTATCGGCCTCGAAACGTGATCGTAATACCGCTGCATCAATCAGCTCATCATAGGCGTTTGCAAGTTCTAAACCTTCGATATATAACTCAAAGCGAGCAGCGACCAATTCACCATCTGCATCGTTTTTTGTTTTAGCCAATGAAGCCAACTCAGGTGGAAAATCGATTAAAAAAACAGGTGCATCAAACCCTAAACTCGGTTCAACAAAATGAGAGAATAACAGATCGATATATCCTAGACGGTCATCCCCCAAGTCCAAATTCAACCCAAGTCGATGACAACAATCTTTCAGTTGTTGCAGACTCGCCTGCAGTGGGTTTAAATCTAAACGATCCATAAATGCATGTTTATAACTCAGCAGCGTAGGTCGCACTTCGCCAAAACGCTGTTCTAAAGTCAGATTTAGCAAATCTGTGACCTCAAACATTAAATCCTTCAGACTAAACTCAGGGCGATACCATTCCAACATGGTAAATTCGCTATTGTGTTTTCGACCGTGCTCATCATCACGAAACACTTTACAAATTTGATAAATCGGCCCACTGCCACTTGCCAATAAACGCTTCATGGCAAATTCAGGAGAAGTTTGCAAATAATGCGTATGTAGTTTGCCCTGCACATGACGAAGTGCCTGTACAGAAGCCAAATGGACGTCGGTCACCCCTGCTTGTGATAACACGGGTGTTTCAACTTCAAGCACCTCACGCTCAGCAAAAAACTGACGAATTTGTGCATAAAGTTTGGCACGCGCACGCATGCTGTTTAAATCACAGGTGGGTTGATACTGAATTATCGAACTCATGCCTGCGGGCCCCCATGTGCTGCCCATTCACGACGCAAAGGATAGGTTTTTCTTAAATGATCAAAAGCCTGCTGCTCGACTTTGCCATCTTTTAGGCAAGCACGTAAATTGGCATCATCTCGTGCAATATTATAAATTTGAGTTAAATGTGCTTGTAAACTGCTTTTCAGGTCTTGCTTTTGAAAATAGGTTTCACAAGCAGGCAACTGACTTTCAAACGTTTTATTTGCTTCCAAACCGAAAGTTTGACAGAACGCCTGATAGATCATTTGAGTACCTCGCGCTTTACCTTCCAAGCTATAACCCGCAATATGTGGCGTTGCCAAAGCCAGTAAAGCTAGCAGTTCTGCGGAAATTTCTGGTTCGTGTTCAAACACATCTAGTACCACTAGACGCTGGGTACGCTGAATATCATGTATTAACGCAGCTTCTTCAACCACTGGCCCGCGTGCAGAATTAATTAAAATAGCTTGAGGCTTCATACATGCCAATCGTGCTGCATTAATTAAGTGATAAGTTGGATGCTCTCCCGTATCAGTTAAAGGCACATGAATAGAGACAGCGTCTGCCTGTTTTAATAATTCGTCCAAGCTGAATTGTTGAACCTGTGGCAGTTGCACAAAAGGATCATGTGCAATTACATTCCAACCTAACAATTGTGCCATTTTGACCAATCTGGAACCGACATTACCTAACCCAATCACACCAAGCGTAAAGTTTTGATTGGCATGTAGTAATTCAGGCTTGAGATGAAGCAATGCGGTAATCACATACTCACTCACCGCTTGCGCATTACAACCTGCGGCATTTGACCATGCAATACCGTGTTGCTCTATCGCAGGAATATCCAGATGGTCAGTACCAATGGTGGCGCTGCCAATAAATTTAAGCGGAGTATTTTGAATGAGTACTGCATTCACTTGGGTAACGGAACGGACTAATAATGCATCGGCATTTTGAACATCTTCATGCGTCAGGCGGCGCCCTGCTTTATGCTGTATTTCTGCCAAATCTGCAAAGAAATAATCGGTATATGCCAGATTTTCATCTGCAATGATTTTCATATTGCCATCCCATGTGTATTTGCCTGCTTATGATAGCTTGTGTTGTTCGGGATGACTATTCGAGCTGAGATAATCTGAATATGTTTTGTCTATGCTACTTACATTGCATAACCCAAAAGCAATAAAGCCCTGACATTGTCAGGGCTTTATTGCTGATATTTGGCGGAAGCGGTGAGATTCGAACTCACGGAGGACTCACACCCTCGTCGGTTTTCAAGACCGGTGCATTAAACCGCTCTGCCACGCTTCCATGTGCGCAATCATACGAAGCTTTTGATTTGATGACAAGTAAAAAATAGCACCCAGTCATTCAAATGAATATTGTTTCACCAAATTATCTGTATGTTTCATCAAAACAACAGCATAGCACCTAAACTTTTTAAAGTTGTGCTGCCAACTCTGCGCCTTCACGAATAGCACGTTTTGCATCCAACTCTGCAGCAAGTTTCGCACCGCCAATAATGTGATAGTTTGCCAAGGTGTTTTCATCTGCCTTCGGCATTAAGTCTTTTACAGATTCTTGCCCTGCACAGACGACAATACTATCTACACGCAACAGTTGCGATTGCCCAGCCATTTCAATCCACAAACCTTCGTTACTAATGGCTTTATACTGCACCCCACGTAACATACGCACTGCATGTTTTTTCAATTGTGCACGATGCACCCAACCTGATGTTTTACCCAAACCCGCGCCTAAAGCTGTAGTTTTACGCTGTAATAAGTAAATTTCACGAATAGGTGGATGTACTTCTGCAGCCAACATCCCGCCTTCGGTCACATAGTTAGGATTTGGATCTACTCCCCACTCACGCTGCCAATCTACTAATGGTTGCGGCTGTGGCTGATTTTCAGGTTTTAATAAAAACTCGGATACATCAAAACCAATACCGCCCGCACCAATGACAGCAACTTTTTGACCAACCGGTGCGCCACGCAATACTTCAGCATAAGACAATACTTGCGGTGCATCGCTCCCTTCAATTTTTAAGGCGCGTGGTACCACACCTGTTGCAATTACAACTTCATCAAAACCTTCACGTTCTAGTTGTTCACGATTCACTTTGGTATTTAAACGTAAATCGACCCCAGTTTTTTCAATTTGTACTTTAAAGTAGCGAATGGTTTCGTGAAATTCTTCTTTCCCTGGCACAACTTTCGCCAAGTTGAATTGTCCGCCCACTTCATTGCTTGCTTCAAACAAAGTCACTTGATGCCCACGGCTAGCAGCAACTGTAGCTGCAGACATTCCCGCAACACCACCACCGACTACTGCAATACGTTTTGGCTGTTTGGTTTTTTCATAGACCAATTCAGTTTCATAAGCTGCACGTGGATTGACGAGACAGGTCGCACGTTGATTTTTAAAAGTATGATCCAAACACGCTTGGTTACAAGCAATACAGGTATTAATTTCATTGACACGATTGGTTGCAGTTTTATTGACCCAAAACGCATCTGCCAATAATGGGCGTGCCATTTGAATCATATCCGCCTTACCTGCTGCCAAAATTTCTTCTGCTGTATCAGGCATATTAATACGGTTAGAGGCAATCACAGGAGTTTCAACATGCTTTTTCACCTCGGCTGTGTAATCCACAAAAGCAGCACGCGGTACAGATGTCACAATAGTTGGAATACGTGCTTCATGCCAGCCAATACCGGTATTGAGCAAGTTCACCCCTGCCTGCTCTAACGCTTGGGCAACTGTAATTACTTCCTGCATGGTATTACCATCATGCACTAAATCGAGCATAGACAAACGGAAGCAGATAATAAATTTTTCACCAACTTCAGCACGAATGGCTTTCACCACTTCTAAAGCAAAACGCATACGGTTTTCAATCGAACCGCCCCACTGATCTTCACGCTGATTGACATGACGGCTTAAAAACTGATTCAGCAAATAGCCTTCAGAGCCCATAATTTCTACACCATCATAGCCCGCCATTTTGGCTAAATTGGCAGTTTTGGCGTAGTCCTGAATGGTATTTAAAATTTGTCTTTCACTCATTTTACGGGGTTTAAATGGTGAAATTGGTGACTTGATTGGACTTGCAGAAACCACAAAGGGTTGGTAGCCGTAGCGCCCTGCATGCAGAATTTGCATTAAAATTTTGGCACCGTGCTTATGTACCGCGTGTGTCACTAGTCGATGTGGTGCAACATCACCCAGGGTATTCATGGTGCCACCTGCAGGCAATAACCAGCCTTGACGGTTAGGTGAAATACCCCCTGTGATAATCAAGCCCACACCACCTTTGGCACGTTCACCAAAATAAGCTGCAAGCTTTGGATAATTATAAAAGCGATCTTCCAAGCCCGTGTGCATTGAACCCATCACGACACGGTTTTTGATGGTGGTAAATCCTAAATGTAATGGTTTTAGAATATTTGCATAGCGAGTTGTCATGATGAATCCTTATATAATTAGCTTTGCAACTTGTTGCATGAATACTTTAACTGATTTTTATAAACTGTTTATGACTCTAAAGTTCGACTGTGTGGCGCAAACGTCAATCTACCGCTTTCCTTGATCTCAAACTGTTAAAAATAGAGCATTTTAATGATGCCCAAAAAATATCTGTTTTGATTATCATCTTCTATCCTCAGTTTGCCATTTCTAAATGAAAATTTAAGCGAGAACCTGATTTTTTTATCAAATGCGCTTTTTAAACGAAAACAAGCATTTTAAAGAGTGCTATAATTTGCAGTTTAGAATTCTCCTTGGCCACCAAATGTGGTGCCTATTTTAAAAAAGTTAGGACTAGCAATGACTGATAATGCAACTATCTTGCAGAATGTACCAGTAGGCAAAAAAGTCGGTATCGCCTTTTCTGGTGGTCTAGATACTTCAGCTGCTTTATTGTGGATGAAGCAAAAAGGCGCTGAACCGTATGCGTATACCGCAAACTTGGGTCAGCCAGATGAAGATGACTATGATGCCATTCCAAAGAAAGCAGAAGAATACGGTGCAGTAAAAGCACGCTTGGTTGACTGTCGTTTACAGTTAGCTTTAGAAGGTATTGCTGCAATTCAATGTGGTGCATTCCATATCAGCACAGGCGGCATGCCTTACTTTAACACTACACCGCTTGGTCGTGCAGTTACGGGCACCATGTTGGTTACCGCTATGAAAGAAGATGACGTCAACATTTGGGGTGACGGCTCAACTTATAAAGGTAACGATATTGAGCGTTTCTACCGTTATGGTTTATTGACTAATCCAGCGCTTAAAATTTATAAGCCTTGGTTAGACCAAACCTTTATTGATGAGTTAGGTGGTCGTGCGGAAATGTCACAATTTCTTATCGATAATGGCTTTGACTATAAAATGTCAAAAGAAAAAGCCTATTCAACTGACTCAAACATGCTAGGTGCAACACACGAAGCCAAAGACCTAGAATATCTTGATGCTGGCATCAAAATTGTTGATCCAATCATGGGCGTGGCGTTCTGGAAAGATGACGTTGAAGTTAAAGCAGAAGAAGTGTCTGTGACTTTTGAAGAAGGTATGCCAGTTGCATTAAACGGTCAGCGCATTGAAAACCCAGTTGAGTTAATTCTTGAAGCCAACCGTATTGGTGGTCGTCATGGTTTGGGTATGTCTGACCAAATCGAAAACCGTATCATCGAAGCGAAATCTCGTGGTATTTATGAAGCACCGGGCATGGCGTTATTGCACATTGCTTATGAGCGTTTAGTGACTGGTATTCATAACGAAGATACGATTGAACAATACCGCATTAACGGTTTACGTTTAGGTCGTTTATTGTATCAAGGTCGCTGGTTCGACTCTCAAGCACTGATGCTACGTGAAACTGCACAACGCTGGGTAGCAAAAGCGATTACAGGTACTGTGACTTTAGAATTACGTCGTGGTAATGACTACACCATCATGAACACTGAATCTCCAAACCTCACTTATGAAGCTGAGCGTTTAACGATGGAAAAAGGTGATTCAATGTTTACGCCAATGGATCGTATTGGTCAGTTGACAATGCGTAACCTTGACATTACCGATACGCGTGCAAAATTAGGCTTGTACACAAACTCAGGTTTATTGTCGATTGGTACAGGTTCTGCTGTGCCACAACTTAAAGACAAAAACAAATAATCTTGATGATTGTCTGCAAAGTCAAAAGCCGCTCAATATGAGTAATGCCAGTCAGTTAAGAGATTGACTGGCTTTTTCTTGGGTATTTTTGAGGTTTTCCTTTTACAACCCTTGG